>JACCSE010000415.1 GCA_013813145.1 Gemmatimonadales bacterium | reverse complement strand
CGTCGCGGTGTCCCCCACCGAGTAGCGGGTACGGTCGGGCACGACGTCCATCTTGAACTGGTTTTCGTCGTTCCAGGGCACCCAATCTTTTCCAATGGCCCAGCGATGGAAGCTGGTCGCGACCTCGCGGCCCACCGGGTCGCGCGCGGTAAAGCGCACGGTGTAGGTGCCGCCCGCGGACGGGGTGAACCGGCAAGGTACGGGATCGGCTGCCGTGCTGACGGCGCAGCGCGCGACGGTATCGGAGACCCACTCGCCCACCAGCTCTCCGTAGCCGGCGCGCTCCCGGCGGACCTGATGCCACTCGCGCCGAACGACGGTGCCTTCCACCTCGATGCCGGGCACCCGCGCGCCATCGGGGCGGACCGCCATCACGCTCACGGTCTCCGGCGTTCCCGCGGTCCAGAAGTAGCTCTGCCCTTCGGCGCGGGCGCCGAGGTAGAATGCCGCCGGGTGCACCAGCACCGAGGACGAAGCTGACACGGTCTGCCGATTCACATCGGTGACTGTGGCCTCGACCGTCGCGAGGGAGGGGCGGCCTCGTTCGGTTTCCGCCAGCCGAAGCCGCAGCGCGAGCCGGCCGGCGCCGTCCAGCGTGTCGAGCCCATTCGCGGCCACCCGGACTCCCGGCCGCTGCTCGGCCTGCTCCTCGTACCACCAGCCTTCCTCGGTCAGGTGGAAACCCTCGGTGCCCGGAATGTCGATCTCCCCCGACCCCACCGATTGCTGGCGCAGGGTCCAGCGCACCGCCGCGCGACCCATCGGCGCGCCGAAGAGGTAGCGGGCCTCGACCACCGCGCCGAGCCAGTCCCCGGCGTAGCGCGCGCCGGTGTCGGCGGCGACATCCACCAGAAACTCGGGCGGCCGGTACTCCGCGACCCGGTACCCGGTGGAGGCGAGCTCGATCCAACGTCCACCCCGCCGGAGCTGCGCCTCGATCCGGTATTCGCCGAGCGCGGCATCGGCCGGAACCCGGAAGCGCTGATCGGCGGTACCGAACGGGGAAAGCGCGACGACGGTGTCGCGCAGCGTTCCCGCCTCGCCGTTCCCATCCGCGCGATCGAGGAAGATCCAGCGGAGCGAATCCCCCGCCGCCGGCCGCACCAGCGCGCCGAGCGGGCCGGCTCGGACGATCGCCTTGACGTAGAGTGGCTCGCCCGGACGATAGATTCCGCGCTCGGTGAAAACCGCGGCGGCGGCTGGAAGCCGCGCGCCGCCCCATGCCTGGGAGACGTTGAAGCGCCAGGGGCTCAGATCGGGATCGTAGTCGCTGATGCCGAGCACCGCGCGGTCGCCGCCGAGCACGACGGCGACGTAGCCTTGCAAGCTCGAGCCTCCCCGCTCCTCGGCTTCCTCATCCGCCGGTGGTGGAAACGCCCGATAGCGTCGGAGCCGGGCGAGTCCCGACGAGTCGGTCGTGGCCCGGGTGAGGATGCGGCCCCGGTCGTCGTGCAGCGTCACCGCCGCCCCGGCGCGGGGCCGGCCGTCGCTGGCGCCGGTCACCCAGACCACACCTTCCTCGGAACCGACCCGGGCATGAACGCCGAGATCGGTGACCTGCACCAGGGCGATGGGCGGCTCGACGCGGCTGGCAGAATCGAGGCCGGGGCTGGTCACCTGCACGGCCATGAGCGTCGGCCTGCCGGGCCCCGCCGCGGGTGCGGGAAGCTTCACGCCGTAAACCCGCACCCGGTCGCGCTCGCCGCGCACCGGGACTCGACTGCGTTCCGCACGGGAGAAGAGCGCGGGCCACAGCTCGCGCCCACCCCACTCGCCCCGGGCCAGGAACGCCGCCTCGAGGGTGTCGGGCACCGGCGCGATTCGAACCTCGAGCGTATCCACGTTGACGAAGGTGAGCCCAAAGGTGCGCGCACCCTTCCGCTCGACCACGGTGTGGCCGGACGCGTAGCTCACCGCCGGGGCGTGACCGGTGGTCTTCAGCGTCGCGACGGGGTTGCCGCCGAGCCGCTGACCGAAGACGTCGGTGAGCGATGGATCGGCCACCGCGACGTAGCCGGTGCGCGGGCGGAGTGGAGCCTCGAGCACCCACTCCGGCCGGGCCTCCACCGTGTCGCTGACCGTGAAGGGCACGGCCGGTCGCAGCGCGACCTTCCGCTGTACCTCGCCGCCGCGGACCGGCGTGCTGAAGTACAGGGTGACCGGTCCGCCGGGACAGAACTCCGCGTCCCAACTGCACGCCGCCCGCACCAGCCGGAACGCGCCGTAGGTGGTGAACTCCCAGCGAGTGAGATCGGCACGGCCACGCTCGTCGAACGATGCCGGCAGCACCAGATG
>JACCSE010000391.1 GCA_013813145.1 Gemmatimonadales bacterium | reverse complement strand
CCACCGCGAGGCAAAGCGCTGACGCGTTCGCGCTCGTCAGGATCGTCGAATGGAGTCAAGGAGCAGGGCCGCACCGGGTCCGCCTGGAGCGGCTTCGATGCCCGGACGCGAGCCAGTGGTGTGTCCGACCGCCCTCGCCGTCGCTGAATGCTCCTTGACTCCATTCGACGATCCTGACGAGCGCGAACGGGTCAGCGCTTTGCCTCGCGGTGGGACAGGTCGCCCCAATGGAGCTTGTGGCGCATGCGGCTGAAGAAGCCGTCGCCGCCGAGGCGGATGAGGCACACGCGGGAATCGGCGCGGCGCACGTCCACCTTTTCGCCGGGCGCGAGGGTGGTGCCGGTCTGTCCGTCGAAGGAGACCAGCAGGTCGTCGGCCCAGCCCGCGATCGGCTCGACCACGATGCGGTAGGTGGCGGGCACGACGAGTGGACGCACCGCCAGCGTATGGGCCGCGATCGGCGTCACCACCATCGCTTCGACTCCGGGCACCACGATGGGGCCACCGGCGCTCAGGCTGTAAGCGGTGGAGCCGGTGGGGGTCGCGATCACGATGCCGTCGGCGCTGTACGGTCCGACGTTTTCGCCGTTGATGAAGACGTTCACTCGCACCACCCGGGCGACGCCGCCCTTGTGGATGGCGACGTCGTTCACCGCCATCTGGATCGCGCGGGAGCTGCCGCTTCCGTCGCTGATCGACGCCTCCAGCGCCTGGCGCCGCTCGGTGATGTAGCGGCCCGCGACCAGACAATCGAGCGCGTCGTCCAGCGTCTCCCGGGTGCCGGTGGTGAGAAACCCGACCCGGCCGAGATTGACCCCGAGGATGGGGGTCTCGCGCCCTGCGAGCAGTCGCGCGCCCCGAAGCAGCGTCCCGTCGCCGCCGAAGGTGATCAGCGCGTCGAGCTCGACCCCCTCGAACGAGGGGACCTCGAGACGCCAGAACGGCGCGAGCCGATCCTCGCCGAACAGGGTGATGCCGCGCCCCGGCGCCTGAACGGCGACCTGCTCCAGCACGCCCCGGAGGTCCGGATAGCGCGGGTTCCCGACGACGCCGACCTTCATCGGGCCTCGAGACTCTCCTCGTGCCGGAGCGCGGCGATGCGGCGGGCGATGCCCGCGGCGGTGAGACCGAAACTCTCGAGCTGCTCGGCCCGCGGGGCCTGCTCCATGAGTCGGTCGGGTACGCCGAGGGCGACGACCCGAACCTCGGGGTGGGTGGTCTGAAGCGTCTCGGCGAGGAAGGCGCCGAAGCCGTTGACGATGGTTCCCTCCTCGACCGTCACCAGCACGCGATGGTTCCGCGCCAGTGACTCCAGCATCGCGGTGTCCAGCGGCTTGAGGAAGCGGCAGTTCACCACGCCGCAGTCCACGCCGTCGGCCGCGAGCAGCTCGGCGGCCCGCACCGCGGGGGCCACCATCGTCCCGACCGCGAGAACGGCGACGTCCTTACCCTGGCGAAGCTGCTCCCACGTTCCATACGGTACGGCCGGGACTTCGGCGACCGGCCGCGGCTCGGCCGGGGCCTTGTCCCGAGGATAGCGGGTGCAGAAGGGACCATCGTGGGCCAGCGCGGTTCGGAGCAGGCCGATCAGCTCGTCGCCATCCTTGGGCGCGGTAACCGTCATGCCCGGCACCGCCAGCATGTACGCGATGTCATACAGGCCCATGTGGGTCTGTCCGTCCTCACCCACCAGCCCCGCGCGGTCCATGCAGAACGTTACCGGCAGGTGCTGCACGGCGATGTCGTGAATCACGTTGTCGTACGCGCGCTGGAGAAACGTGCTGTAGATCGCGACCACGGGACGGATACCCAGCGTGGCGAGACCGCCGGCAAAGGTCACCGCGTGCCCCTCGGCGATCCCCACGTCGAAGAAGCGCTCGGGATATTTCTTCTGAAACAGATTGGTGCCCGTTCCGGACGGCATCGCCGCGGTGATCGCCACCAGCTCGGGGTGCTCGGCGGCGAGCGCGGTCAGACCGTCGCCGAACACCTGGGTCCAGGTCGGCGGTCCACTCGCCTTCTTGCGGGCCTCGCCGGTGAGCGGATCGTAAGCCGCGAGTCCGTGCCACTTCTCCTGATTCGATTCCGCGAAGGAGAATCCCTTGCCCTTCTGAGTCATGACGTGGATCACTCGTGGGCCGCTCATCCCTCGGACGAAGCGGAGAGTGTCGCAGAGCTTGGGCAGATCGTGGCCGTCGATCGGACCGAAGTAGCGGAGGCCGAGCTCCTCGAAGAACATCCCGGGCGAGAAGAGATTCTTGACGCTCTCCTCCACGTTCTTGGCGAAGTCCACCACCCCTTCGCCGAATACCCCGCCGAGCGCGATCGTCATTCCCTTGACCTTGTCCCGCAGCCGGTTGGTCCGCGGGTCGGCGACGATGCGGCCAAGGGTCTTGCTGATCGCGCCCACGTTGGGCGAGATCGACATGCCGTTGTCGTTGACGATGAGGATGATGTCGCGGTCGGAGTGCCCCGCGTTGTTCATGCCCTCGTAGGAGAGCCCGCAGGTGAGGGCGCCGTCGCCTACGATCGCGACGACCTTGTTGAGCTCGCCCTTGAGGTCGCGGGCGGTGGCCATGCCGAGGGCCGCCGACATGGCGGTGCCGGCGTGCCCGGCGCCGAAATGATCGTGCTCGCTCTCGGTCCGCTTGAGGAACCCGGAGATTCCGTCCCGCTGACGCAAGGTCGGAAAAGGATCGTTCCGGCCGGTGAGCAGCTTCCAGGCATAAGCCTGGTGCCCCACGTCCCAGACGATCTTGTCGCCGGGGGAGTCGAATTCGTAGAGCAGCGCGATGCTGAGCTCCACCACCCCGAGACTCGCGCCGATGTGACCGCCGGTCTGGGAGACGCACTCGATGAGCCGAGCCCGGATTTCTTCGGCGAGCTGGGGGAGCTGCTCGCGGCGGAGGCGCTTGAGGTCGGCGGGGGAGTGGATGGCGGCGAGGAGGGTCATGACGCGCTCGGTACCGAAGTGGCGGACTCGAATGTCACCCTGAACGGAGTGAAGGGGACATGGCCTGAGGCATGCCCCCTTCGCTTCGCTCAGGGTGACAGTGCTGACACTAAGAACTCCTGGTAACAATATACCCCGCCAGCGCCCCGAGTGCCCCGCTGGCCACCCCGGCCGCCTCGAGCAATCCCACGGCCCGTCGCGCCAGCCGTTCGGCCTCGCTCCGCGCCGCGTCCACTCCGAGCAGGCTGACGTATGTGGACTTGGCGAGCGCCGCGTCCCGGCCAGCGGTCTTGCCGAGGGCCTCGCTGGTCCCGGTGGCGTCGAGCACGTCGTCGGCGATCTGAAACGCCAGGCCCACGTCCTCGCCATACTCGGTCAGCGCCGTCACCGCGGCCGGGCTCGCCTCCGCCGCCACCGCTCCGAGGGCGCAGGACGCGCGGATCAGCGCGCCGGTCTTTCCCCGGTGCACCTCGACCAGTTCGGGCAGGGTGAGCTCCCGGCGCTCGGCCTCGAGATCGAGCCACTGGCCACCGACCATCCCCTGGATCCCGCCGGCCTCGAACAGCTCGCCCGCCATCCGGCCCAGGGTGGCGGGCGGAAGCTCGAGATCGGCGGCCGCGGCGGCGAGCACTCGGGCGGCGACCGGTACCAGGAGAAAGCCTACCCGGGTGGCCGTGGGCACGTCGAACCGCCGGTGGGTCGTGGGGCGGCCCCGGCGCAGATCGTCGTCGTCCATACAGGGGAGATCGTCGTGGACGAGGGAGTAGGTGTGCACGGTCTCGACGGCGGCGGCCACACCGGCGATCGCGGAGGATTGACCGCCGGCGGCGCGGTACGCGGCGAATACCAGCGCGGCCCGTACCCGCTTGCCGGGGGTTCGGAGCGCGTAGTCGAGCGCTTCACCCTCGCGCCCGCCCAGCTCGGCGCGGAGCCGGTCGGCCCACTCGCCCAGCAGCCGGTCGGTCCGATCCCGGGCCTCGGCGAGGAGATCAGTCACCGGCGGAGCGGCCGTCTCAGCCATCGAGATCGGTGTAGCGCAGCTCCCCGCCGGCCTCTTCGAGCACGGTCTGAACCTTGAGCTCGGCGGCGCTCAGTCGCTCGCGGGCGGCACGGAGCCGGGCGACGCCTTCCTCGAACAGCGCGAGGGCGACGTCCAGCTCCACGTCGTCGGCCTCGAGCCGGCGGACGATCTCCTCGAGACGAGACAGGTCGTCGGCGATGCTGGTCATGGGGACTCCACGCGGGCGGAGAGATCGCCGTCGGCCACCCGCAGGCGGAACGAGGCGCCGGGCACGAACTCGACCCGGCGCTTGAGGACACGGCCGTCGGAGCCGACCGGAACGGCGTAGCCACGGTCGAGGATGCGAAGCGGGCTCAACGCGTCGAGTTGGGCGCCGAGCCGCTCGAGACGGTGGCGCTCGCGCCGGAGCGCGGCGTCCACCCCGGCGTGCAGGCGGTCGGCGGTGCGGGCGAGCCGCTCCTCCGCCAGG
>JACCSE010000374.1 GCA_013813145.1 Gemmatimonadales bacterium | reverse complement strand
GGTCTGCTTCACGCGCAGACCTTCTCCCATCATCCGGTGCTCTGCGCCGCCGGGTTGGCGACGCTGCGATATCTGCGCGAGCACCGCCTGGTCGAGCGCTGTGGGCGGATGGGGCAGGTCCTGCATCGCCGGCTGGAGACCCTGCGCGAACTGCCTCTCGTCGGCGACGTGCGCGGGCGCGGGCTCCTGGCCGGCATCGAGTTCGTGGCCGACCCGGCCTCGCGCGAGCCGCTTCCGCGCGCCGCCGGCATGGCCGAGGCGTTCACCGCGGCGGCGCTCGAGACGGGGCTCGTCGTCTGGCCCAACGTGGGCCACGCCGATAGCATCAACGGCGACCTGGTGATGCTCGCCCCGCCGTTCATCGTCACCGAAGAACAGATCGAGGAAATCGTGACGGCGTTGACCGGCGCGCTCAGGACCGCCGCCGAACGGATCGGCGCGGCCCGATGACGGCGGGCGCCAAGATCACCTATACCTCCGCCTCGGGCGACCTGGAGGAGTTCCACCGCCGGTTCGATGCCGGGCTCGCGGCCGTTCGCCGGGCCGCCGGCGGTCGCCACCTGTGCTGGATCGGTGGCCAGGCGGTCGAGACCCGCGGGGAGCCGCTGGAGGACCGCTCGCCGATCGATACCGGCTTCCTGCTGGGCCGTTTCGCCACGGCCGGGCCAACCGAGGTGGACCGCGCGGTGCGGGCGGCAGGCGCGGCCCAGCCCGGCTGGGCCCGACGCCCGTGGCGGGAGCGGGTCGTCATCCTCAAGCGAGCGGCGGCGCTGATCCGCGAGCAAAAGTACGAGCTGGCCGCGCTCATGAGCCTGGAGGTCGGCAAGAGCCGGCTGGAGGCGATGGGCGACGCGGAAGAGTCGGCCGACCTGATCGACTACTACTGCGGCCAGGTGGAGGAGGCCAACGGCTTCGTGAGACCGATGGGCCAGGTCACTCCGGTGGAGCGCAATACCGACGTGCTCCGGCCCTACGGGGTGTTCACCTGCATCGCGCCGTTCAACTTTCCCCTGGCGCTCTCGGCCGGCATGTCGTCCGCGGCGTTGGTCGCCGGCAACGCGGTGCTCTACAAGCCGTCCGAGGATACGCCCTGGACCGGGCTCCGGCTCTACGAGATCTACCGCGACGCTGGCCTTCCCGATGGAGTCTTCAACTTCATGGTCGGCCGCCGGGAGGAGATCGGCGACGCGATCTGGCAGCACCCTGGCGTGGACGGCGTAGTGTTCACCGGCTCCAAGGCGGTCGGACTTCGGATCCACCGCGGGCTGGCGGAGCGCTGGATCAAACCCTGCCTGCTGGAGCTCGGCGGAAAGAATGCGGCATTGGTCATGGAGAGCGCCGATCTCGACGCCGCCGCCGAGGGCGTCATGCGCTCGGCGTTCAGCCTGCAGAACCAGAAGTGCAGCGCGACCTCGCGGGTGTACGTTCACCGGGCGGTGGCGGCGCCTTTCGCCGACCTGCTCCGGGAGCAAACCGCTGCCATGCGAATCGGCGATCCGTCGGAGCGCGACGTCTACTTCGGCCCGGTGATCAACGCGCGCGCGGTGGACCGTTTCGGGGCCGCCGTGGCCCAGGCTCGTGAGGAGGGCAGGCTCCTGATCGGCGGAGAGCGGCTCCGGGGGGGAATCTTCGACCGGGGCCACTTCGTCGCGCCGACGATCGCGCGCCTGCCCCTGGAGAGCACTCTCTTCCGAGAGGAGCTGTTCGTGCCGTTCCTCGCCATCGGCGAGGTCGAGAGCTTCGACCAGGCGCTGGGCCAGGCGAACGCCGCCGAATACGGGCTCACGGCCGGGATCTTTTCCCGAGACGAGGCCGAGGTGGCGCGCTTCTTCGATGAGATCGAGGCGGGCGTCTGCTACGCCAACAAGCGCACCGGGGCCACGACCGGCGCCTGGCCCGGGGCGCAGGCGTTCTGCGGCTGGAAAGGCAGCGGCTCGACCGGCAAGGGTGGCTGCGGGCCGTATTACGTCGCGCAGTTCATGCGGGAGCAGAGTCGGACGGTCATCGTGGAGTGATCACTGCCGGCCGCAGCGGATGAACGCAGCGAAACAGCCTGACCACGGACCGCACATCTTCCGGTCCGCGTCCCCCCGTGTGGTCCGTGGTCACGCTGTTCACTGCGTTCATCCCGCGGCGCAAAATCGGCGGTAATGATGCCGCCGCGGCCGCGGCAAGAAACGAGGTAGCGAGTGCGTGATTATCCCCAAATCGTCGTTCCCCCGCCCGGCCCCAAAGCCCAGGAAGTCGTGCGCCGGGACGAGGAGTGGACCCAGGGCTGCTACATCAAGGAGTATCCGCTCGTCGTAGCGCGGGGCAGGGGGCCGGTGGTCGAGGACGTGGACGGGAACCGCTTCCTCGACTTCATGGCCGGCATCGCCGTCTGCTCCACCGGGCATAGCCATCCGGCGGTCGTC
>JACCSE010000341.1 GCA_013813145.1 Gemmatimonadales bacterium | reverse complement strand
GGTCCTGCCGGAAGACCTGCCGGCGGTCCGCGCCGCGGGGGGGAGCGGGGTGGGGGTGGCGTCGGGGATTCTGGGGGACAGCAATGTGGAGGGAGCGGCGAGGAGGTATGCTGGGGGGGTGGGGCGGGGGGCAGCCCCGCCGCCCCGCGCTAACGCCTGACCTTCGCAATTGCCCGCAAATGCTCGGCATAGGTTCGGCTGAACACATGGCGCCCACCGGGGCCGGCGACGAAGTAGAGGTAGGGGACCTGCGCTGGGTAGAGCGAGGCCTCGATGCTCCGGAGGCTGGGCGAGTTCACCGGGCCGGGAGGGAGGCCGGGGTTGAGATAGGTGTTGTACGGCGAGGGAAACTGATAGTCGCTCTCGTAAAGGCGCGGCTTCCGTTTCCCGGTCTTGAGCGCGATAGCGTACTGCACGGTGGGGTCCGCCTGAAGCGCCATGCCGATCCGCAGGCGGTTGTGGTACACGCCGGCGATCGTCTCGCGCTCGTCATCCACCCGCGCCTCTCCCTCTACGATCGAAGCGAAGGTCACCAACTGGAGCTGGCTCATCGCCAGCGAGTCGAGCCGCGGGTCCCATTCCGGCTTCCAGTCGCTCTTGAAGCGGTCGGCCATGATCCGCACCAGGTCGGTCGCGCCGATCACCAGGGGAAGGGTGTACGTCTCGGGCCGGAGGAACCCCTCGAAGGAGCGGGCCGGGTAGCCGAGGAGCGCACTGGCGGCCGCGCTGTCGCGGGCGGCGGAGATCAGGGAGTCCCGGGAGATATCCAGCCGCTCCGAGGCGAGGGTCGCGACCTCATGGAGGGTGAGTCCTTCCGGGACGGTGAGCCGCTGGGCCGCCGCCTTGCCTTTCGAAAGGATGTCGAGCACCGCCCAGGGGGAAAGACCGGGGGCGAATTCGTAGACCCCGGCCTGCACCGCGCGGTCGACCCCTCGCATCCGCGCGAGCAGCTTGAAGCCGACCCGGTTGGCGACGATCCCATGCGAGGTGAGGCTGTCGGCGACCGCGGCGAACGAGGTGCCGGGGGGGAGGGTGACTCGTTCGGTGGCGGGGTTGGTGCCGGCGCAGGCGCAGAGTGCAAAGAGAAGTGGCGGTACGGCGGTACGGCGGTAGGGCGCTCGCCCCGGGGTGAGTTTACCGCCGTTCCGCCGTTCCGCCGTTCCGCCGTTCACCGCGCCTCCGAGGCTCGCCGTGCATCCAGATAGTGCTGCAACACCACCGCCGCCGCGAGCGCGTCCACGTCGGACTTCCGGCCCCGGGTCGTGCCGCCCTGTTCGCGGATGGCGGCCAGGGCGCGGGCGGTGCTCATTCGCTCATCCCACAGCTCCAGAGGGAGCCCGGTGCGCCGCCCGATAGTCTCCGCCAGCTCGCGCGCGGCGGCGGCACTGGGGCCTTCCTCACCCTCTCCGGTAAGCGGCAGCCCCACGACGACTCCGACCGGGCGATGGGCGCCGACCAGCTCGAGAAACCGCGGCATCGGAAACCGCTTCCCCGGCCGCCGAACCAGCGTCTCCAGCGGAGTGGCCAGGAACTGCGTCTCGTCGCTCAGCGCGAGCCCGAGCCGCACCTGGCCCCAGTCGACGGCGAGCAGGCGGCCAGAGGGGGGGAGGAGCATGGGATAAGATAAGGCGAGCGGCTATTAGCTATCAGCTATCAGCTATCGGCTATCAGCTATCGGCTATCGGCTATCGGCTATCAGCTATCAGCTATCAGCTATCGGCTATCAGCTTTCAGCTTTCAGCTTTCAGCTTTCAGCTTTCAGCTTTCAGCTGATGCCTGCAGCGACCCTGGGATACTAGTCCGAAGGTGGCTTGCGTCCGATAGCCGATAGCCGATAGCCGATAGCCGATAGCCTACTGCGCCATCGTACTGAAGAACTCCTTGTTGTTCTTCGTCCGCTTCATCCGCTCCAGCAGGAACTCCAGAGCCTCCACCGGCGGCATGTCGGCGAGGAAGTTGCGCAGCAGGTAGACCCGGTTCAGCTCGTCCTTGTCCATCAGGAGCTCTTCCTTACGGGTCGAGGTGCGCTGGATGTCGATGGCGGGGTAGATGCGCCGGTCGGCCAGGCGGCGGTCGAGCACCAGCTCCGAGTTGCCGGTGCCCTTGAACTCCTCGAAGATCACCTCGTCCATCCGGCTGCCGGTGTCCACCAGCGCGGTGGCGATGATGCTGAGGCTGCCGCCCTTGTCGATGTTGCGCGCCGCGCCGAAGAAGCGCTTGGGCTTCTGAAGCGCATTGGCGTCCACGCCGCCCGAGAGGATCTTGCCCGAGTGGGGTACCACGACGTTGTGGGCCCGGGCGAGGCGGGTGATCGAGTCGAGCAGGATGACCACGTCGCGTCCATGCTCCACCAGCCGCTTGGACTTCTCGATCACCATGTCGGCCACCTGCACGTGGCGGTCGGCGGGCTCGTCGAAGGTGGAGGAGATGACCTCCGCCTTGACGTTCTCCTCCATGTCGGTGACTTCCTCCGGCCGCTCGTCGATGAGCAGCACGATGAGGACGATCTCCGGATGATTCTCGCTGATCGCGTTGGCCAGCTTCTGCATCAGGATCGTCTTGCCGGCCTTGGGCGGCGCGACGATGAGCGCGCGCTGGCCCTTGCCGAGCGGGGCAAGCAGGTCCACCACCCGCATCGACAGATCGCCGTTCTTCCGCTCCAGCCGGATCCGTGCGTCGGGATAGCGCGGCCGGAGGTTGTCGAACGCGATCCGGTGCTTGGTCTTTTCCGGCTCCTCGAAGTTGACCTGCTCGACCTTGAGCAGCGCGAGGTAGCGCTCGCCCTCCTTGGGGGGGCGGACCTGGCCCATCACCGTGTCGCCGGTGCGGAGGTCGAACCGTTTGATCTGGCTGGGCGAGACGTAGATGTCGTCCGGACCGTAGAGGTAGTTCCAGTCCTGGCTCCGCAGGAAACCGTAACCTTCGGGGAGGATCTCCAGCACGCCCTCGCCCCGGATGACGGTATCCGAGTCCAAGAGGGACTGCTCGATGCGGAAGATGAGATCCTGCTTCCGCAGCCCAGAGTAGTTGGTGATGTTCAACTGCTCGGCCAGGGTGTGCAGCTCCGCGACCGACTTCTGCTTCAGTTCAGCGATATCCACGGACAAGACTCCAGACAGACACGCCCGGCCGGCGGGCGCGGCGGGCTAAGGGGTGAAAGGCGTACGAAACCAGGGAGGTTGGCGTAAGAAGAGGTTGGCGAAGTATGTAGTAGGCTCCGGACGCCGGAGCTTGCAGTACGGGAATGGGGTCGGGGAGATTCCTGCCAAACCTAGGAGCGATTCAACTTAGACGGTGTCAGGAGCGCAGTCAAGAGGGTGCGTCGCCTTGCACAAGGTCCGGTGCACCACGATGTTTGGAACATCGGTACCCCAGTCGGAGGACTCTGATGACGGCTCAGCCCCACCCGTCCTATGCTCCCGACCCTCGAGAGCCGACCCTGCACGAGTTGCCCCCGCTCCGGATCGCCGACCAGACGATCGCCATCCATCTATCCGTCCGCTGGGGCGACGGCGCCTGGCGCGGACGGCTCCGCTTCACCGTTCCCGGAGGCCGGGACCGGGAGACCACCGAAATTTTCTGCGGCACCTCCCAGGAGGAGCTCTGGCGCTCGGTCGGGAGCCTGGGAAACCACCATCTGCGCGCCCTGTACCAGTCCTTGGCCTAGCCGCTCCCATGAATGAAACCGAGCGGCTCAGCCGGCTCCGTCACGATCTTTCCAACCCGCTCTCGGCGCTACTGGCCGAGATCCAGTTGCTGCTGCTGAACGAATCGCAGATCGACCCGGAGACGCTTGCGAGCCTGCGAGAGATGGAGGCGCTGGCGATCCGGATGCGGGGGATGTTGCGGGAGATTTAGGACCGGGCCACGAGCGTTGTCACCCTGAGCGTAGCGAAGGGGGCATGCCTTGGGCTATGTCCCCTTCACTTCGTTCAGGGTGACATGTGCGGGGCCCCCGCGGCGCTCCGCTGGCGGCCATTGAGTAGGTAGAGCGCGAGGAAGATGACGCTCGCCGCGCTGGCGGCGAAGCGGTGCCGGTAGCCGCCCGTTCCCGCAGAGACGAATCCCTCGATCACACCCGCCACCACCAGCATGACCGCCGCGCCGCCGACCATGCGGACGGCTGTCCGTCCGCTCAGGACCAGGGCGTCCCCCCGGCTCAGGGAGCCGGGAACGAGGACCGACCGGCCCAGCAGGAACCCCGCGGCCCCCGCGACCCAGATCGCGAACAGCTCCAGCAGCCCGTGGCCAAGGATGAATTCGAGCAGATACTCCAGCAGGCCAGCGTTGGCGAAGTGTCCCGCGGTGGCGCCGATCAGGAGTCCGTTGAAGCCGAGCAGGATCAGCGACCCGACCCCCAGGAATATTCCTCCGGCGAAGCAGGCGATGGCCACGCGGACGTTGTTGACGATGATTCCCGAGGCCATCATCGGCCGGTCCTCAGGTGCCACGTCCACGTAGCGCTGCCCCGCCGCCTGCCGCTCCGCTCCCGCTTCAGCCCGGCGGAGCATGGCGTCGGGCAGCAGGTCGGCCGCCAATGCGGGCCGGTCCCTCAGGAGGGCGAAGCCGGCGGCCGCCGGGGCCACGAAGGCCAGGCAAGCGACCAGGACGTACCCTCTCGCTCGGACGATCGCGCCCGGGCACTCGCGCAGCAGCGTCGCGGCCAGCGATCGCCAGGTGTTCCGCTCGTCGCGATAGAGCGCGTTGTGTCCCGCGGCCACGAGCCGTTCCAGCCGCGCGACGGTCGCGTCGTCCTGCCGGTAGGTCCGCGCGCGGGCCAGATCGGCCGCGACCTCACGGTAACGGGCGGCGAAGTCGGGCAGCTCGTGGGACGCGAAGCTATCGAGCCCCCGGCGCGCCGCCCGCTCCGCGAGTCGCTGAAACTCATCCCATCGCTCCCGCTTGCGGACCGCGAGGCCGGACCGGCCCAGCCCCCCTTCGCGCCGGCCCCGCTCGCGCTGATAGAGCGCGAGGAGGTGGTCCACCTCCGCAATGCCGCCGGGCGGCACAGCGTCGAGCCGGTCCACCAGCTTGGCGGCGAGCCGGTCTCTGGCCGCGGCGGGCAAATCACTCTGGCGGCGCTCGAACTGTTCGAGGAGGCGATACTCGGCATCGGCGAGCTCCGGGAGCGCCACCCGCGACTGCTCGGGTGACGGCTCGCGGCCGGTAACAGGCGCCTCGCCGGGACGGTCCCGCGCGACCACGGTTCCGGCGACGAGGTCGCCCAGGCGCTTTCCTCGGGGGTGAAAGGCGACCAGCAGCGCGCCGAGAAAGTAGGGAGGCGGCAGGAAGTCGGCCAACCGGAGGAGATTCCGGACCGTCGCGGCCGCAGGCGTCACCGCGTGGCCGGTGTCCATCAGGACCCGGATGCCGACCAGGCGTTTGCCCGGCGTCTGACCCCGCCGGAGACCCTCGAAGAAAATGAAGTACCCGGTCCATGTGGCGAACCCGCCGAGGAGCAGGATGGCCGAGCCCCAGGGACCCAAGCTGATCCCGAAACCGACCAGGATACTGAACGCCAGCAGGCCGCCGAGGAACCCGCCCGTCAAGATCAGCAGGTCCACGATGGCGGCCAGTGCACGGGAGCCGATACCGGCGATCTCGAGATCGAGCATCACGTGCTCGGGAGTCTCGACCTCGAGATGCTGGCGGTAGTCGGGCGGCGGCATGCTGCGATTCTAACGGGCCGCCGGGGGACTCGCATCCTCCGAAGGCCGGAGGCATCTTTCCCCCCCGATGCCTGCTCCGGCCCTGCGCCCACTCTCGGCGGGTGAGATCCTCGACGTCTCTTTCCAGCTCTACCGGCGCCACTTCGGCCCGCTGGCGACGGTGGCGCTGGTCTGTTCCGGCTTCCCGGTGTTGCTGAGCCTGTTCATCGAATCGGCCGGCGGCATGTTCGCCAACCCGGGCCTCACCCTGGTCTATTACCTCCTTCTCGCCGCGCTCAGCGCCGTCGCCACCGGCGCCACCGTCTTCATCGTCTCCGAGAGCTATCTCGGGCGTCCACTGCGGGCCTGGGACGCACTCTCACGAGCCACTCCTCTGATCTGGCGGCTGATCGTCTGTTCGATCCTGCTGGCTATCCTGGTCGCCATCGGACTCGTCTTCGTCATCCTTCCGGGAGTGATCCTCGCTTGCGGGCTGGTGTTGGCGTTTCCCACGCTGGTGCTGGAGCCCGGGGCGACCCCGACCGGAGCGCTGGCGCGATCCTGGAGGCTGACCCGCGGCTCGCGGCTCCGCATGTTCGGGCTGATGCTGACGCTGCTGGTGCTGCTGTACATCCCCATCGTCGCCATCGGTGCGGTCGCCTCGCTGGTGCTGCCGGTGTCCGGCCTCACCCGGCCGGGGACGGGGACGACGGTGGCCCTGGCGGCCATCGCGATCGTCGGGGTGGTACAGCTCCTGGTCTATCCGCTGTTCTATTGCGTGCTCACGGTCGCGTACTACGATCTTCGGGTGCGGAAGGAAGGCTTTGACCTCGAGGTGCTCGCCTCGATCCTTCGGCCGGCCTGAGCCGGCGGCGCCGCGATGCCACGGCAGGCGCCCGCCCCAGGGGAGCTGCAGAGAGCGCTCGACAGCGTCTTCGCGACACCGCCCTACCGCTGGGCGGAGCAGCCGGCACCGCTCCAGTTGCTTCGCGAGTGGTGGGACCGGCTGGGCGATTGGCTGACCGGTCTCAGGGCCGACAACCCGCTGGCGTTCCGCCTGCTGGTCCTGGGTCTGCTCGTCGCGTTGCTGCTCGTCTTCGCCCACGCCGCCTACATCGTCTGGCGCACCGCCCAGGCCGCCGGGCGGGCCGAGGAGCGCGGAGTCCGGCGGGAGCCGCGAGAACATCGGGACGCCGGCTGGTACTCCCGTGCCGCCGACCGCGCGGCGGCGGAGGGGCGGCTGCTGGAGGCGCTGCAGCTCGCGTTCGTCTCGCTGTCGCTGACGCTGGCGGAGCAGGGAGTGCTCGACTATCACGCGAGCAAGACGCCGGCGGAGTACGCCCGCGAGGCGCGGCTCGCCGAGGCCGACCGGGCTCGGCTGGGCTCGCTGGTGCGCCTGCTCTATGCCCACGGGTTCGGCGGCCGGCCGCTGGGACCCGAGGAGTACCGCCGCTGGCGCGACGCCGGCGCTCCGCCCTGGCACGCGGCCCCGGGC
>JACCSE010000296.1 GCA_013813145.1 Gemmatimonadales bacterium | reverse complement strand
GGCGAGCGCCGACCGCAACTGGAGCTCGGCGCTTCGGGCATCAACCTGCGCCAGCTCCCGGGTCTGCTGGTGCCGGAGCCTGGCCTGGTCCAGGTTGGCTCGTGCTACTTCCACGTCGCCTCGAATACGGCCGCCGGTAAAGAGCGGAAGCTGAAGCGCCACCGATACGGTCCAGTCCGAGAGATAGTTGGTGCCGAACGGCGAGCCGTCGCTGGGATATCCGAGCTCGGCGTAATCCGAGAGCAGAGAGAGCTGGGGCAGCCGCTGCGAGCGCGCCACGCGCAAGAGACCCTGCTGCGATTCTACTCCCTCCGCCGCCTGGCGCACCGGGAGGCGGGCTGCGGTGGCCGTATCCCCAGGCGCCTCGACCAGCTCCGCGAGCGATGCCGGATCCACCACTGCGCTGTCGCCCAGAGTGGTGGTGAGCGCCAGCGCCTGTTGCAGAGGCAGGTTGATCAGTTGCTTGAGCCGATAGTACGCCAGCTCGCGATCGGCCTGGCGCTGGATCAGAACCGGCCGCTGGTTATCGCGGGTGACCCGGGCGCGCAGCAGGTCGAACTCGGACTGGTTCCCGACCTGACGAGCGAGCCGGGTCTGGCTCAGCGTAGTATCCGCCTGCTGCAGCGTCGCCTGGGCAATACTCACCAGCCGGTCGGCGAGAGTGGCGTCGTAATACGCCGACGTCACGTCGAGAAGGAGTTGAGCGCGGGCCGTCGTGAGCCCGAGCTCCGCGCTTCGTACGCCGGCGCCGGCGGCCTGCGTCTGTCCCCTCAGCCGGCCGCCGGTGAACAGCGACTGGCTGAAGGAGAGGCCGAAGCGGTAGGTGTTTTCCCGCCCGAACGGCAGATCACCCAATCCGGCGAACGGGTCCGCGTTGCTGGCGCACTCCACGGCGGCCTCAAGCGAGTCGAGCCGCTCCTCGACCGGCAGGCCCGGCCGCGGTACGAACCGGGTGCACTCCTCAGGCGGCGGCGCGATGGGCTCGCCTTCGCCGTCGGATTGGAGCGCGGAAAACTGGCTCCTGAGGGTTCGCTGGTAGGAGGCGGAGCCGTTGAGCTGGGGGAAGTATCCGCTGCGGGCACGACGACGCTCGCCTCTTGCGCGCGCCAGGTCGGTGCGGGCGATGCCCACCACCTCGCTCTCCTGTTCGGCCAGGCCGAGAGCTTCTTCCAGCGAGAGCGGCCGGGGCGCCGCGGTGGAAGCCGGCGTCTGTGCCTTCAGCGCGGCAGCCGGGGCGAGGAGCAGGCAGGCGAGCACGAGCTGCGACCGCGCGAGGTGGCGGTGCCAGGGACCGATCATACGCTGACTCCGAGCCCCCGCAAGAAGATGCGCACGTACTCGAGGAGAGTGGCCTCCGGATCGCGGGGGAACATGTCGCGCATGATGTCGCGTCCCATGGCATCGGCAAAGATGACGCCCATCAGCATCGTCGCCGCGACGCATTCGTCGAACTCCGCGGTCGCGACCCGCCGCTCCCGCAGTCGCCCGAGATACGCGCCCAGTGCCTTGGCGGCGACGGCGGGCGGGCTGTTCTCCGGCTCCATGATCTCCGGATGTTCCTCGAATTCGCCCATGCAGGTCCGGATGAACGAGCGCCGCTCCCGCATCCGGGCGAGGTGGGCCCGGGCAAAGTCGGTCAGCTCCCGCACCGGGTCCACCGGCTCCTGAGGCAGCGGAACGGTGGCGTCCTGCCGGCACCGCTCGATCGCCTCCCGCATCAGCGCGTCTTTCGAGCCGAACTGGCGGAACAGGGTGATCTCGTTGACCCCGGCCACCGAAGCGATGCGCCGGGTCGTGGCACCCCGGTACCCGGCCTCGGCGTACACCCGAGCGGCGGCCTCGAGCAGTTGATCGCGTACGTTCATAGCGGGCGATAATACCGGGGGGTTCGGCGGGGCGCAAGTAGGTGCTTGCAACGAAAGGCTATCGGCTCTCGGCTATCAGCTATTGGTCCTGAAGCACCCAGCCTCTGCTCCCTTGGACCGATAGCTGATAGCTGATAGCCGATAGCCATCCACCCTCACCTCCCCATCCGCCGAATCGCCGCGATCCCCACCGCCGGTCCGAGCGCCAGCACCGGAAACGCGAACCGCCACCCGGCGGTGTCCACCAGCAAGGGGACGAGTTGGATGGTGACCATGGTGAGCAGGAA
>JACCSE010000294.1 GCA_013813145.1 Gemmatimonadales bacterium | reverse complement strand
GCGCCGGCCGGCGAATTGATCCAGCCGCCCCCGGTGACGAAGCCGGCCGAGGGGTCGTATACGACCACATACTCGTAGATCGCGAAGCTGGAACTACCGTCATCGTCGGTAATCGTGAGCTTCACGGTGTACACGTTCGGAGTGGTGTACACGTGCGTAGCCGAGGCCGTCCCGGAGCCGCTCGCTTCCGTGATCCCCGCGGGCGAAGTGCTGCCGTCGTCCCACTCGATGAGGCCGGTGTGGGTGTCGGCGGTGCCGACGTCGGAGAACGGCGAGGTCAGCGTCACGCTGGAGCCGACCTGCACTACGTTCGGAGTGACCGTGATCGGCCCGACCAGCGGAGCGACGTTCTGTATCGTGACGAGCCTGGTGTACGTGCTGATACCGCCGTCCTTGTCCTTGATCTGACCCTGCGCGGTCCGCACGCCGTTGTCGGTCGTCGGGCAGGTTCGTGAAGCCGCCGAGCCGAAACTATTGTATCCCGCCCCATCGCCGCAGTCGAACGCGAAGGTGAATCCGGCCGCCTCGTCCACCGAGGACGCGTCGTCTGCGTCCGTGAGGCTCAGCTCGAAGGGACTTCCCTCGTCCACCGTGGAGGGTGCGTTGAACGTCGCGGTCGGCGGAACGTTCTTGACCAGGACTTGCTTGCTGTACTCGCTAATGCCGCCGTCCTTGTCCTTGATCTGGCCCTTCACGGTCCGGCTGCCATTGTCGTTAGTCGGGCAGGAACGGGACGCCGCCGACCCGAAGGCCGCATACCCGGCACCGTCACCGCAGTCGAACGCGTAGGTGAAGCCCGCCGCCTTGTCCACCGAGGAGACGTCGTCCGCGCCGGCGAGGCTGAGCCCGATGGGGCTGCCCTCGTCGACTTCCGCCGGCGAGGCGAATGTGGCGGTGGGGGGGACGTTCTCGATCGTCACTTGCGCCGTGTACTCCGTGGCATCCCCGTCCTTGTCCTTGACCTGCGCCTTCACCGACCGGCTGCCATCGTCATCCGTGGGGCAGGAGCGGGACGCCGTGGAGGAAAAGGCGGCGTACCCGGCACCGTCGCCACAGTCGAACGCATAGGTGAAGCCCGCGGCCTGATCCACCGATGAGGCATCGTCGGGGTTGACGAGGCTCAGAGCGATCGCACTTCCCTCGTTCACCGGCGATGGAGCGTTGAAGCTGGCGGTCGGCGCCACGTTCACGATGGTGGCCGTCGTGCTCGCCACGTCGGTCAGGCTTCCGTCGCTGACGGTGAGCTTCACGGTGTACGCGCCATTGTCGGCGTAGGTGTGGCTCGGGGTCGAGCCGCTGCCTGCCGGCGAGCCGTCGCCGAAGTCCCACTCATAGGAGAGGGTTGTACCCGGGTTGGGATCCGAGGAGTCGGTTCCGTCGAACTGGACGGGCGAACCTTCCGCCCCGTCGTAGGGACCGCCAGGATCCGCGTGGGGTGCGTTGTTGCCGTCGACCACCTTCGTCGGGTCGGCGTCACAGTTGCCGGTCGGCGTGCACGCGCTCAGATCGGCCTCGGCCTCGCCGCCACCACTCACTCGGGCACGGTTGGTGATCTGATCCGCGGTCGCGGGCGTCACGGTCACCTGCACCGCGATCGCCGGCGCCGGATCTCCCGCCCCGAGAGGCAGCGAGCGGGTGCAGACCACCGGACTCGCGGCGTTGCAGGTCCAGTCGGATCCGCCCGCCGAGACGAGGGAAAGGCCCTGCGGCAAGGTGTCGCGCACCGTGATGGGCGCCGTCGTGGCCGCCGAGCCCGCGTTCGTGACGCTGAGCGAATACTGCTCCTGCATCGTGCGGGTGAAATCGCCGGTGTGGCTCTTGTCGATGGTGAGATCGACAGCCCCATTCACGGCGTTGGTCACGCTGCTGCTGTTGTTGCCCGGACTCGCGTCGCCTCCGCCCGAGACCGAGGCGGTGTTGGTGATGCTCGCCGCGGCCGCGGTGGGAGTGAACGTGATCAGGATGTTGGGATAGGCGTTGTTCGGAGGAACCGGCCCCAGGGAGCTGGAGCGTTCGCAACTCACCGGGTTCGCCGCGTTGCAGGTCCAACCACTCCCACTGGCGCTGACCAGGGTCAGCCCTCCCGGCAGCTCATCGCTCACGGTGACTTGCCCGCTCGTGGGGATCTCGCCCACGTTTTCCACTTTCAGTGTATAGGAGGCATTGGTGCCCACGCTGAAGCTGGCCGCGCTCGCGGTCTTGGTGAGCTTGAGGTCGGGCTTGGGAGTGTAGTTCGCCGTGTAGTTGCCGCTGTTGCCACCGCCGCTGAACCCCGGCACGCAGATCGTCCTGGACGTGGTTGCCGGTGCGACGGCGGTGCCGACCTGATTGTACGGAGTGTTTCCGGAGCCGCCGGTAGTGCCGACGGGTGGTCTCCAGCCCAGGAACGGTCCACCGGAGTTGGAGGTGGGTGATGCGGTCAACCTGATAGACTGATTGCCGTTGATACCGCCCGCATTCTGTCCCTGGCCCGAGCTCGCGGTGACCAGCAGCGTCCCGGTGTCGGTGATGTTCCCCGAACAGACGGTGCTCGGGGCCTGGGAAGTGCCGAACTGTTCGGCCAGTACACTGAAGGCGGCGCCCACGGGAGTGCCGTTCACTCTGATGTTGCCATCGGTGAACGTCACCGTCAGACTCCGCCCGGTAGCCTGGCTCCTGGCGTTGAGCGTGAACTTCACCCCCAGGTCGCCCACATCCACGACGTAGGTCGAGTCCCGGAACGTGCCGTCCCCGAGCACGTCGATGGTCCAGCGGTGCGGCTCGTGCGTGGCCGGCTCGTCTTCGAGCACGACGTCCAGCAGGTCTCCCGCCGGCCATCCCGCCCCGGTGAACCAGACCGTGTCTCCCGGCGCGTAATCGTCCTTGTCCGTGCTGATGGAAAGTCCGTCCTCGGTAGACGTGGTCGCCAGCGCGATGCTCCCCGGCATCTGCCGAGAGTCCCCCTCCGGCACGACTTCCGTCGGCTGGTCCACGCAGGCGACCGCCACCCCAGCCAGCACCAGGCTCCGGTACCACGCACGTGCCCGCATTCGCGCCTCCTCAGCGCCGAGAGGCTCGACGCACCAGGCACTCGACGCACCAGGCGGCGGCGAGCGCGGATGTCTCGGATGGAGCGGGTGACCCAGCGGACCGGAGACGCATTCGCCTCGCGGCACCCAGCTTCCTGGTCAGTTATCGGGAGAAGTTCAGACTACGAAGGCAGGGACCGTGCCGAGAAAGCGGGCCGGAGCGCCGGTGAATAAGCTGTTGCGTGGTATCGTGGTCCGCGAGAGAGCCAAACAATGCCATCCGGCGCTGCGGCAGTGGGGCCACAGAGAGAATGTGGCCGGCTCCCCTCAGGAAGCCGGCCACCGGTTCTGCGCGCCGAAGACCCCCGAGGGCCGCCCTACCGCTCCACCGGCAACCGCACCGCGTTGCCCCACTCGGTCCACGACCCGTCGTAGTTCCGCACGTTGTCGAAGCCCAGCAGGTAGGTCAGCGCGAACCAGGTATGCGATGAGCGCTCGCCGATCCGGCAATAGGCGATCGTCTCCCGGTCCTTGCGCAGGCTGTTGTCCCCCTCGTACAGCTTCCGGAGCTCGTTGGCGGTGCGAAAGGCGTGGGTCTCGGGATCGATCGCCTTGGCCCAGGGCACGCTCTTCGCGCCCGGAATGTGCCCGCCGCGGAGGCAGCCCTCCTGCGGGTACTCCGGCATGTGGGTCTTCTCGCCCCGGTACTCCTCGGGGCTCCGGACGTCCACCAGTTGCCCCTTGCCCTCCACGTGTTCCAGCACGTCTTCGCGGAAGGCGCGGATCTTTTCGTCGTCCCGCTCCCCCACCGTGATGTTCCCCTCGGGATAGCTCGGGGTCTCAGTCGAGAGCTCGCGCCCCTCGTCCACCCAGCGGAGCCGGCCGCCGTCCAGGATGCGCACGTCCTTCACCCCGAAGAGCTTCAGCACCCACATCGCGTAGGTGGCCCACCAGTTGTTCTTGTCGCCGTAGAAGACGATGGTGGTGTCGTTGTTGATGCCCTTGGAGCGGAGCAGTTTCTGGAGCCGCTCGCGGTCGACGTAGTCGCGCACCAGCGAGTCGTTCAGATCGGTGGTCCAGTCGACCTTCACTGCCCCGGGAATGTGCCCGGTGTCGTACAGCAGAATGTCTTCGTTGGACTCGACCAGACGCACCTTCGGGTCCTTCAGCCGCTGGGCGACCCAGTCGGTCGAGACCAACACCTCGGGATGGGCGTAGCCTCGCTCTTCGATCGGGGTCACGGCGGGAGCCTGTACTGACGTCATCTTGTGCCTCCTTGCACCACGCGTTGATCGGATGGAATTCTCTCCGCCACCCAAAGCAAAGACGGCCGCGACTTCCCTGGAGGAAGCGCGGCCGGCCGGGATATTTCACCCCTGGAGCCTAGCGCACCGCTATCCTCCGGTCGCCGGGACCGGAAGTACAACAGGGATGCATTCGGGAGGCGCTGAGGCGCCAGGACAGCATAAGCGTGACTCTCGACGGGTGAACGTGTCGCTCAACTTACGAGGCGTTTCCTGGGAAAGTCAACCGCCGTTCGGCCACTCTTCGCCGCAACTCCCGCTGAAGCCTCCAGCTCGCCTGGCGCCGGGCCCGGGCCCGGGCGTGGTCCTGTACCCTCGCTGACACTGGCCCGCGGGCGATCGCGGCGACCACCTGGGCCATCATCCGCTCTCCTTGCGGCACCAGTACGTCCAGCCGGTAGCGCCGCAGGTACTTCAATGGATCTCCCGGAGGGGCGAGCTCCAGCGGAAAGGTTTCCTGAAGCAGGATGTCGCCTCCGTCTAGCGCTTCGCTCACCCAGTGGACGGTGACCCCGACTTCCGGTACCCCCTCCAGCATCTCGTAGAATCCGGGCGAGGAGCCGCGGAACTCCGGCGCCCGGCCCAGATGAAGGTTCACGCTCCCCAGGCGGGGGACAGCGAACACCGACGGGCGCAGTTTGTAGCAGCCGAACACGACGCCCAGGTCCGGCGCCAGGACGCGGAGCTGCTCGATGGATTCGGGAGCATGCAGGTCGGGACAGTGAAGCCGGCGAACGCCTGGACACCGGCGCGCCAGCAGCTCGCCCAGGTCCGTCTTGGTACGGAACCCCAGCTTGCGTCGCAGCCGGCCGGCGACGAATCGAGCCAGGCCGGCGGGTCCATGCAATCGGAGGGTGCGGCGAACCCGGCGGACGATGCCCCGGGTCTGGGGAATGACCGTCGTCACCACCGTCAGCGATCGCACCTCGGCGAGCTCGACGAGCCGGGCCGCCAGCTCCACGCCGATCCGACTGGTGGTGAAGAGCACGATGTCTAGCCGCCCCGTGTCACTCATGTCAGGCCCGCTCGAAGGGTCCGCCTCCCCAGCCGGACGACCCGGAACCGTCCCTCCCAAGCATGACGCCGCACATCTGCCCTTCGAATGAGATTCACCTGATTCATTTGACATTGTGCGGCTGTCAGCCACGAAGGCACGAAGGCCACAGAGGGCTCCTCGTCAAGTCACCATTCGTCTCATTCCGCGTGGGAAAAGTTCAGGAAAGAGGTGTCGGTGGTGTACCCTTGGTGTCCTTAGTGCTCTTCGTCTGTTCGTGGTGAACACCCGCACAATGTCAACCGGACGCCGCCTGCACCGGTGCCGCCGTGCGCGCGGGCGACGGCGCCAACCCCAGGAGCTGGCGCGCCTGCCGCGAGTCGGCGAGCGGGCGGCCGAAGCTCTCGCTCAAGTGCGCCAGCCGCTCCACCAGCGCCTGGTTGGTGGCGAGCTCCGAGCGGTCGAAACCCTGATAGATGTTGTCCTCCAGACCGACGCGGCAGTGCCCGCCCATCGCGATCGCGAGGGTGTTCATCGGAAGCTGAAAGAACCCGATCCCCGCGGCGGACCAGAGCGAGTCGGGCGGAAGGTCTTCCAGCATGCCGGCCAGGTGCCGCGCGGTCGCCGGCACCGAGTAGCGGGAGCCGAGCAGCAGGTTGAAGTAGTAGGGAGGCCGGCCCAGCAGCCCGCGTCCGATCAGCAGGTTGGCGGCGCCGATCATGCCGTAGTCGAAGCACTCCAGCTCCGGCTTGATGCCGCGCTCCACCATCTTCTCGCCGAGTGCGACGACCATGTCGGGAGCGTTCCCGCTGGTGCCGCCGGGGAAGTCAAGGCTGGTCAGCGTAAGGCTCGCCATGTCGGGCCGCGCGGACCCGGTGAGCTCGAGGACCTCGCTCCGGCGCTCGAACTCGGGGAAGTTTCGCCCGCTGCAACTCACGCACATGATGGCGTCGGGGTAGTGGCGCCGGATCCCCAGAATCATCTCCTCGTAGGGCTCCGCCCGGTACGTCGGCGTGCCGTCGCTCTCGCGGGCGTGCAGATGCACGATGGCGACCCCGCGCTCCAGGGCGCGGCAGGCCTGCTCGATCACCTCCCCCGGGGAGACGGGGACGTGCGGCGTCATCGCCTTGGTGGGGATCATTCCCGTGGGGCAGAAGTTGACGATCAGCTCGGGGTAAGGCGTCAGCGGGTGGGGGAGCGGACGGACCCGCGAGCGTCCCGGCGGATCCCCCGGCAGCTGGGTCATGTGTGCTCCATAGAGGCGAGTGGGCTCACCAAATGCTCGAGGGAAGCTCGGCCAGCGCCCGGTGGGCCGGAGCACGCCGCTGCACGCCGTTGTAGATCGAGAGATAGCGCGTGGTGACACGTTCCCATGAGAGATTCGCCTCTGCCTGGGCCCGGTTCCGCCGGCCCATCTCTTCGCGGAGCCGAGGGTGATCGGCAAGGTGACGGATGGCGGCGGCGAGCGCCAGGGGATCGCGGGGCCGTACCAGCAGGCCGTTCTCCCCGTGCCGCACCAGCTCCGGGATCCCGCCGACGTCACTGCCCACGATGGGGAGACCTGACGCCAGCGCCTCGGCGAAGACATCCCCGAACGCTTCTTCCGAGGGGACGAAGGTGAACAGATCCGCGTCGCGGTACCGCCGGGCGAGCGCGGTGGGGTCGAGCGATCCGCCGAAGATTACCCGATCGTCGAGACCCAGGTCGGCGGTCAGCCGGCGGAGCGAGCTCTCGTCCGGGCCGGCGCCGACGATCTCGAGCTCGTAGCGCCCGCGCTCGAGCATGCCGATGGCGCGGATCAGGTCGGCAAGTCCTTTCGGCGCTACCAGACGAGCCACCGCGAGGCAGCGGAACCGGGGTCTCGGACGGGTGCGGCGGAGCGGCGGCCGGAAGCGGGCGAGATCGACGCCATTGGGGATGACCGAGTAGCGCAGCGCCGGCAGCGTGTGCCGCGCCTGATGGCCCAGGCTCTCGCAGACCGCGACCACCCGGTCGGCGCGGCGCCAGATCCAGCGGGTGAACGGTCGCAGCAACCGATGGGCCCTCACAAGGGAACGCTGGTGCAGGTCGTACCCCGGCACGTCGGAGCCGCCCAGCGACACCACGACGGGCACGTCGCGCAGAGCGAGCAGCGGCAGCATGGCGCCGGTGGGAAGCGAAAAGAAGAGGTGCAGCAGGTCGTAACGCTCTTCCCGGAGCCGGCGCCGCACCTCGGGCAGTGCTGCCCGCAGGTAGCTGAGCGCGTCGCCCATGTCCGCCTGGTGGATCGCGGTCCGCCGGGTCTTCACCCGGTAGACGGTGAGCAGCCCCTCCTCCGCGGCGGTGCCGTTCCAGAGCAGCTCGGTGGTGCGCTCGTCGCGGTCACCGCCGGTCACCACGTCCACCAACACGCCGCGCGCCGCGAGCCCGCGCGCGAGCGCCTGGGTGGCGACGCCGGCACCGCCGCCGAACGGCGGGTATTCGTAGTTGAGGAGAAGGACGCGCATGGATTTCGGCCGCACGGTCCGCGGGTTTGTTGGATGCCGACGGGAATGCGGAGCGACGGAGGGGCAAGAGGTACGCCAGTGTAGGGGGGTGACTGTCGCGGTGCTCAACTCGCTGCTGGCGCGGTGCTTCGGGCTTGGCTGAGCGCCGGCTGCAGGGGGTTGCGCGCAGGAGGGGGGCGCGCGGCTGTGGCGGGCCGACTACATGGCGAGCGGCCCGGCGAGCGCGCTGTCTGTCATCCCGAGCGGAGCGAGGGATCTTCTCCGCGCCGCTCGAGCCATTCCCTGGCAAGATCCCTCGCTCCGCTCGGGATGACAGCGCGGCTGCCAACCCCTCGCCACACGGCTTACCGCACCACCGCGTACACGAACTGGTCGATCACCTGTCCGTCCTTTACCACCGCGCGCCGCAGCCGGCCCTCGAGGGTATACCCCGCCTTCTCCAGCACCCGGCACGACCCCAAGTTCCACTCGAACACCATCGCGTAGAGCCGCAGCAGGCCGTAGGCATCGAGGGCGTAGGAGGTGAACTCCCGCACCGCGTCGGTCATGATGCCCCGCCCCCAATGGGCCTCGCCCAACCAGTAACCGATCTCCGCTGACCGCCGGGCGACGTCCTCCTGGAGGAATACCCCGATGCCGCCCGCAGCCTCTCCTTCCACCTCGATCGCGAACTGGGTGGCGGGCCGGCCGCCGAGCACCCGCTCGATCCACAGATCGGCATCGGGGAGGGTGTAGGGACTGGGAAAGTGATCGCGAACGTTGCGCCAGATCTTCCGGCTGTCCGCATGCCGGGAAAGCGCCGGCGCGTCCTCCCGGCGCCAACTCCTGATCCGGCATCCGGCCAGCTCGATCTCCACGCTAGCGAAGCTCGTCGGTCGTAGCCGGACGGAAGAGGAGGTCGAAGGCGAGGAACAGCGTCTTGGAGAAGGGGAAGAAGACGAACGGAGCGACCTGGTACCCGTCCTCACCCCGCTCCAGCAGCAGCCCGCAAGAGGGGCAGTGCGCGCGGGGCTTGACCCAGGAGTGAAAGAGCGGCCCGCCGCCGCAGTTGGGACACTTGAGCCGCACCGCCCGCCAGAACAGCAAGAGGACCCGGGAGGTGGAGAGGTGCATGGGGGGAATTTAGTGGGACGGCACGCGAAGCATGACCGCGCCGACAGCTCCGGGCTGACGAAGCTGTCATCCCGAGCGAACCCGAGGGATCTTCTCCGCCGACATCGCTGGCGCTGCCCTTCTCTCGTGCTGTTGCTGCCCCCCTGCCCCGCTGCCCCGCTGCCCCCCCTACATCTGAAACAAATAGCTCATCTTGAAAAAGAACCCATCCGCCACCCGCCGCATCCCGCTTTGGAATGGGTCGTCCGGATCCAGCAGGGTGTTGCCGTACCCCGCGAACAGCACCGTGCCCGGGCCCGGCTGGTAGGAAAACAGGATGTCGCTCTGGAACGTGCTCCGCCGGAACCCCGTCGCTCGCACGAAATCGCCCGCACCCGGATCGAACACCAGGATCGGTGCCTCCGTGCGGGTATCGTCGCGGAGGTCGTCCTGCCGGTCGGTGGCGTACTCACCCACCAGGCGGAGAAAGATCGGCCGGGAGAGCTGATACTCCAGCTTGACCCTCGGAATGTGCTGCACGTCCACCAGCGACCCGTCGCTCCGGCGGCGGACCTGCTGTATCGCGTAGGTCCCCTCCAGGCGGAGCTTGTCGGTGGGGCGCCAGGTCATCCCGCCGTTGGCGATGATGATCCGTCCCGGCGACCACTCGTAGAAGTTCTCGTCGTTCCCCCACAGGATGAACCCATTGCCCGAGAGGTGCTCGAACTCCGGGGTCTGGAACGAAAGCACGTAGTCGCGGTTCGGAATCCTGGGCCGCCCCACGAACGCCACCGTGTCGGTCCCGGCGCCGTCCGGCCGCGTCAGCTCGACCCGGTGCCTACCGTAGATCTCGAACGGGTAGCCGAACGTCTCCAGCAGCAGGGCTCCGGTGAGCTGCCAGCCGCCCCTCAGCGTGGTGTTGAGGTTGAAGTGAAGCTGCTCGTCGAGGATGCCGTCGCCCTCGACGAATTCCCGGTAGCGCCAGCGGCCGTTGACGTTGACGTCGAAGGTGAAGCTCTCGACCACCGCGCCCTCACCGCCGTAGAGAGCCACCCGCGGGCGGAAGGTGAGGTGTACCAGGCCGGGCCGGGGGAAGAAGCCGCTGCGGGCGCGGAAATCCTCGTCGCTCGCGTTGATCGAGGCGCGAATCCCGAACATCCGCCCGTTGTGGGCGAACAGCGCCTGCCACAGCGGTCCTGTCGTCGTCGCCCCCAGCCGGCGGGTACGGCTCCCCGCGAGCTGAAGCTGAACGGTGTTCACGCCGCCGAACAGAAGTCTGGCATCGGCGCCCGCCACCCGGTTGTAATCGCCTCCCTCGATCCGGTCGGTGTAGATCACGCCCACCCGCGAGTTCGACCCTACGTCCCGCTGGAACCGCAGGATGTTGTAGATCGGGCGCTCGTCGCCGCCGAGCGAGACCTCGCGGTCGTCCACCGCCGACAGCAGCGCGAGGTCGGTGCCGAGCGTCTTACCGGTCAGCTTCACCGCCGCGCTCGGCTGCACCACCCGGCGGGTATAGACCAGGTTGTTGGGGGTGGTGAACTGCTCGATGCCATCGAGGAAGAAGGGACGCTTCTCCTGGAGGAACTGCTCGTCGCGCGGATCGAAGATGAGCTGCCCCGTGTCGGACTCCACCTGCGAGAAGGCGGGGTTCGCTGTGCCGTTGAGGCTCAGGTTGTTGCTGATCCCCCAGCGCACCGTGCCGCCCACCTCGGGGCCGCCGCCGCTGTACTCCCAGGCGCCGGTGCCGTTACGCTCCCCGGTGGTGCGCGAGGTGAGCGACGGGGTGAAATCGAGCACCAGCCCGCGGCGGAGGTCGGTGAGACCGACCAGCCGGCCCGACTGCGCCAGGAAGGACGCGCTCGCCCGCCGGGCCGGGGTCCAGGAGTCTTCGTAGCCGGAGTGCTGCACCCTCCGGGTGACGTTGATTCCCCAGCTCTGCTCCGCCGCCGACTGGTAGCGCAGGCTCTGGAACGGAATCCGAACCTCGATCTCGTACCCGTAATCGGTGAGCCGCCCCTTGGAGTCGAACACGTAATCGGGGCTCAGGTCGGCGGCCTCCCGCCGGACCACCGCGTTGTTGAAGCCGTTCCCGCGCACCGAGCCGGTTTCCACCAGCGCGCCGTCCGACTGCACTCCGAGCGGGTTCACCGCGAACACCGTCGCCTGACGGCCGTCGTTAAAGGTGCTGAGCAGGATCTGGATGTGGTCGTCGGCACCGATCCGGTCGCGGTCAGCCAGGGTGGCGTGCACCGCGCCGTGAGGCTCGTGGGCCCGGATGCCGAAGTGGATCGCCGTCGGCGAGTACCAGATCAGCACCTCGGTCGAATCGACCGCGGGCACGCCGTCCGCCGGCGAGAATTGGGAGAAGCCGGTGAGCAGTGCGGCGCCGTCCCAGGCCGCCTCGTCCAGCACGCCGTCCACCTGCACTTCCGCCTCTACCCGGGGCGGGCGGACGTCGAGATTGCCGCCCCGGCCGTTATAGACCCCGACCGGATCGGCGCTGGCGCCGAGTGCGAGGCCCAGGAGGAGTGATCGAAGCATTACTTCCGCCTACGCTCCGTTGCTGGCGGCGGTTTCGCTCCCCCGGACGGCGGACCTCGATCTCCCCCGTATGGCCGATGCCGCGATGGTCCGTCGCCGCGATCCTTGGATCAGCCATCTTTGGGAGTCACCCATGAGCGTTCTTGCCGGTCTTTCCCACGATCTGTCGGCCACCGTCGAGCTGGTGGGCCGCTCGGTCGTCGCCATCCACGCCCGGCGCCGCATTCCGTCCTCCGGGGTGGTCTGGCGCCCCGGCGTGGTCGTGGCTGCGAGCCATACCATCACCCGGGACGAGGATATCAGCGTCACCCTCGCGAGCGGGCGCACCGCCGCCGCGACCCTCGCCGGCCGCGACCCCGCCACCGATCTGGCCGTGCTCCGGCTGGAGGAAACCGCGGTACCTCCGGTGGAGCGCGGAGAGGAGTCCGATCTCCAGGTCGGCCGCCTGGTCCTCGCGCTCGGCCGTCCCGGTCCTCAGCTCACGGCGAGTCTCGGGATCATCAGCGCGGTCGGGGGCGAGTGGCGCACCTGGCAGGGCGGACGCATCGAGCGATTCGTCCGGCTCGACCTCGCGATCTATGACGGCTTTTCGGGCGGCCCGCTGGTTGAGGCCGGCGGCAGGGTGCTCGGGCTCAACACCTCGGGACTCGCCCGCGCGATGGCGCTCGCCCTTCCGGCGAGCACGGTTGACCGGGTGGCCGACCAGCTCCTCGCCTCGGGCCGGGTGAGCCGCGGGTATCTCGGGCTCGCGGTGCACCCGGTGCAGCTTCCCGAGACGATGAAGCGGAAGCTCGGCTTGGCCGCACGCGTCGGGCTGGTGGTCGTCGACCTCGAGGCCGGCGGACCGGCCGAGCAGGCTGGACTGCTGCTGGGCGATGTCCTGACGGCGCTCGATGGACGCGAGGTGGGCGACCCGGCCGACCTCCTCGCCGCGCTCGGCGGCGAGCGGGTGGGGAAATCGGCCGAGCTGCAGCTGGTGCGAGCCGGCGAGCTCCGGACCGTCGGGGTGACCGTGGGCGAGCGGCCCGCTCGGAAGCCGCGATAGCATGGCCGCGCGGCTCGAGGTTCCGACGGCCGGCCCGCTCGGCGCCGCGCTGGCGGCGCTCGCC
>JACCSE010000248.1 GCA_013813145.1 Gemmatimonadales bacterium | reverse complement strand
CGGCTGCCCTCGCCGGAAGCACGCCGCGCCTTCGCGGCCCCGGTTCCGCGCATCGCGGCCGGGCGATGGCTCGCGGCGCACGGGGCGCGCGCCATGCTGGACCTGAGCGATGGTCTCGCCGGCGACGCGGAGCACCTCGCCGCCGCGTCGCGGCTCGCGCTTCGGCTGGAGCTGGACCTCGTGCCCGTCGCCCCCGATGCTGTCATCGAGGCGCGCCGCCTCGATCAGCCCGCCGAGCAGTTCGCCGCGGAGGGCGGCGAGGACTACGAGCTGCTGGTCGCGATGCCAACCGAGTTCGACCGCGCCGGTGCGGCCGGGTTCGAGGCGGCATGCGGCCTCGGGCTCACCCGGATCGGCCGGGCGGTGGAGGGCGCCGGCGTACTCGCGACCTTGGGCGGCCGGCCGCTCGCGCTCCGGGGTTACGACCACTTCCGCTGATTCGGAAGCGCCGCTAGGTTGACCCGCCATCCTCAGACACCGAGTACCCATGAGCACGATCATCGAAGTGCACGGCCGCGAGATCCTGGACAGCCGGGGCAATCCCACCGTCGAGACCGACGTCGTGCTGTCGAGCGGCGCGCAGGGGCGGGCGGCGGTGCCGAGCGGCGCGTCCACCGGCGAGCACGAGGCGGTCGAGCTGCGCGACGGCGATCCCAAGCGCTACGTCGGCAAGGGCGTCGCGGAAGCGGTGCGGAACGTGAACGAGGTACTCGGCCCCCGGCTGGAGGGCATGTCGGCAGCCGACCAGATCGCGGTGGACGCCGAGATGATGGATGCCGATGGCACGCCCAACAAAGGAAAGCTCGGCGCCAACGCCATCCTCAGCATCTCGCTCGCGGTGGCGCGGGCGGCGTCGCAGGACTGCGGGCTTCCGCTCTACCGCTACCTGGGCGGGCCGATGGCGCGGGTGCTGCCGGTGCCGATGATGAACATCCTGAATGGCGGGGCGCATGCGTCCAACAACGTGGACGCGCAGGAATTCATGGTGGTACCCATCGGCGCCGAGACCTTCGGGGACGGACTCCGCATCGGTGTCGAGGTGTTCCACGCGCTCAAGAAGGTGCTCGGCAAGATGGGGCTCTCGACCGCGGTGGGCGATGAGGGCGGCTTCGCGCCCATGCTGCCCTCCAACGAGGCCGCGCTGGACGTGGTCATGCAGGCGATCGAGAGCGCGGGGTACGAACCGGGCCGCGACGTGGCGATCGCGCTCGACGTGGCCGCGTCGGAGCTGTTTCAGGATGGCGAGTATGTCTTCAAGAAGGGCGACGGCACCCGCCGGCCGGCGGAGGGGATGGTCGACCTCTACACCGCGTGGGTGGACCGCTACCCGATCGTCTCGATCGAGGACGGCCTGGCGGAGAACGACTGGACCGGATGGGGCCGGCTCACCGAGCGCCTGCACGACCGGGTGCAGCTCGTGGGCGACGACCTGTTCGTCACCAACGTGGACCGGCTGGGCCGGGGAATCGAGGAAGGCATGGCCAACGCGGTGCTGGTGAAGGTAAACCAGATCGGCACCCTCACCGAGACGCTCCAGTGCATCGAACTGGCCAAGGGGAGCGCGTACGGCGTCATCATCTCGCACCGCTCGGGTGAGACGGAAGACACCTTCATCGCCGACCTCGCCGTGGCCACCGGCGCGGGCCAGATCAAGACCGGGAGCGCCAGCCGAACGGACCGCACCGCCAAGTACAATCAACTGCTCCGTATCGCCGAGGAGCTGGGCGACCTGGCGCACTACCCCGGGCGCGATCTCTACCCGCTGTGAGCCCGGGGCGCTGGGCGATGCTCGCGGCCCTCGCGCTCGCGCTCTACTTCGCCATCCAGGGTGGCGAATACGCCACGTCGGATCTGCTGGAGCTGCAACGGGAAGAGGCGCTCGAGCGGGCGGAGGTGGCGCGACTCGAGCGGGTGGTGGACTCGCTCGAGCTGACGGCGCAGGCGATCGAGCGGGATCCGCGCACGCAGGAGCGGGTGGCGCGCGAGGCGTTCGGGATGATTCGGAAGGGCGAGTTTCTCTTCCGGCTGGTGCCGGGGGACAGCGCGGGGCGCTGAGTTGAGTTTGGGCCTGGCGCGGGCTAAGATTCCGCCCTCTGGCAGGGTAGCTCAGGTGGTTAGAGCACGGCACTCATAATGCCGGGGTCGTGGGTTCGAGTCCCACCCCTGCTATCGTCCGAAGCCTCGCGCTCTGAAAGAGTTGCGGGGCTTTCTTCATGCTCTTTCTCGGCCTCGGCGGATCGGTGGCAACACTGGTGGCAATACGACCAGGCCATTTCTCCTGATCCCGAGCCGCGCGAGGCGCTCCCAGCGATCGCGCTCCTCGGTGTCCGGCTTGAAGCGCCCGTAGACCTTGGCCACCATGGCCACGTCCCGGTGTCCAAGCTGGCGAGCGATCAGCTCAAAGGGAGCACCGCTCCGCGCCATCCGGACCGCCCAGTGGTGTCGGGCATCGTGAAGTCGGTAGCCCTCAAGCCCGAGGGCCCGGAGGCGCTCGCGGTGCACGTCGCTGGCTTGGTACCGGTTCGTCCCTCGGAAGACCCGCTCGCCCGGCAGCACGCCTCTGAGGTGCTCCTCGACCCAGGGCCAAGCCCAGTCGGCGACCCGGGCGATCCGATCGCGCGTCCACGCTTTTCTCCCCCTCGCCCGCACCTGACGAGCCTCTGAATCCGTCAGGTGAGAGCTTCACAGGCGAGGGCCTCAGCGCCTGCGAACTCCTTCCCGGCAATGAACTCGGTTTCACCAGTCGTGAGGTTAGTCACGATGTGCCCGATGAGCCCTCCACCAAACCGCCCGGAACTCGCGACGATGAGGTTCCCGTCATCGAGGTAGTAGTGTTCTGGGCCTATGTCACGGAAGAGGAAGGTTTCGCCGGCCGTGTTCGTGAACGTGCCGACCACATGGAACACGTCCAGCTCGACGTTCCGCTTGACGGGCTCGTCAAAGACCCGGAACTGAATCCAGCCCCCGAAATGCAGGTCGAGGAACTCACCGGCTTCGCAGTCCACGGCCGGGGCGTCCTCGTCGATCAGTTCCACGAACTTGTGGCCGTTCCCAGTCGCGGGCGCTCGGGCAAAAGCGGGGGTGGCGCTCGATTGTGACATCGACGTTGGATCTTGGCAAGCGGGTAGAAGAAACAGCGTTCCTACGAGCACCATTATGATGGCTCTGGGCATGAACCCTCCTATCTTGGGTGAACGTGCTGAGAGGCGTGGCGGTCGCGGAGAGACGCCAGTCTCGGTGCAGCACTATAGGTAAGCTTGGCGAGTATACCGTCGAGTACCACCATCGGCCAGCAGCGTGGCAGCAGAAGGGGGGCAGCCACCGGGCTGAGGCGGTGTTTGCAGATGTCGAACAACCTCACCGCTCAGGTGTCGCTCAAGACCATGGACGCCCTCTCCGCGGCGCTTTCGGAGCTGCTTGAGGAACAGGTGAGGCCGAGGGATCTGATCGAGCGGTGCTGGAGAGCGGGAACCTGCACTACGTCCAGACCAGCACCGTGCTCTCCCAGGGGTTCACCATCGAGGAGCGGGGGCGGGATCTCTACGCGGCAGCGGAGCGGCTGGACCTCGAGGGGATCGTGGCAAAGCGGAAGGCGGATTCCTACGGGCCTAGCACCGTGTGGTACAAGATAAAGAACCGGGCGTACACCCAAGCGGAGGGGCGGTGGGAGCTAGCCCAAGAGCGAGTGCGAATGATCCTCTAAGCAGTGTCCGGCTCGACCTGTCGGGGAAGGTGCTGCATGTTGCGGCTTCACGGCTCGAGTTCCGAGAGGGTAGGTCGGTCTGATCGCCCCTTCACGAAGCCGTCCACTCCAAGCCCTCTAAAATCTGAGGCAAGGGAGTTCCTGTGACTAATTTCAGCAAGGACCAGCTTGACAAGATTCGCGCCCTGCTGGAGAGAGTTGGTGTAAAGCCGGAGTGCCCTGCGTGCCAACACGGCATGCTGGTGCTCGACCGCGGACAGTTCGGACTTCAAGAAGTGGCACAGTTGCGCGAGAACCCCCCGGGAGCGTCCGGTGGCGCAGCGGGACCGACGGGGAGGATCGCAACGTGTGCGCTCTTTGCCTGCAATAGCTGCGGCTTCGTTCGAATGCACTCACTTACGGCGATCGGCCAAGACAACATGTAGTGAAGAAGTTCTGCACCGACGTGTTCATGCCTGACGCTATCTCGCGGTGGTAACGTTCCCGGTAACAATCCGCCGCAGCGCCAGCCAACGCCCATCAGCGGGCCAGCGGGGAGCTTGCCGGGATTCGCGCGCCTGTCATCGCTCCTCATCGGGGGGATGCCCCTCCGGAGCAAAGGTGCGCTAGCGAGCAGGGCAGGGCAGTGGCAACACGGGTCGCAATATCAACCCGGTGATTTCCCGGCGTACCGTGGCGCACTACGGCGCATCCTCCGAGGGAGATCGCGGATCCTCGGGGGACTCGCCAGAACTCATAACGCCGTGGTCGTGGGTTCGAGTCCACCCCTGCTATCGTCCGAAGCCTCGCGCTCTGAAAGAGTTGCGGGGCTTTCTTCATGTAAGTTCTCGCCGCTTTTTGTGGCTGTGTGTCAACACTGGTGCTCCTCCGCAATGGGAAGCGGGGCAGGATGAGCGCAGCTTGCAACCGGGGCGCTGAGCGGGGTGCTATATGCCATTGGCGGTACAAGCGCCAACGGCTCCACCGTCCTTACCAAGGTGGAGGTCTACAACCCGTCCACCAACACCTGGACAACCAAAGCGCCCTTGCCTTCTGCACGGTGGCGCACCAACGGTGCGCCCTCCCTTAACGGCGTGGTATACGTCGCCGGAGGCATCGGAGCCGGAACTGCGGGCCATACGAAGACGCTGTATGCTTACAAGCCCAGCACCAACACCTGAAGCACCAAGGCACCGATGCCTGTGGCCGGCGGGTGCGGCGGATCGTGGGGGATCGCCGGGCTCCTCTACGTCGTCATCGGCTGTGACGTGACGACCACCGTGGGATCGGGTGCCAAAGGAATCCTCCTCCGGTACGACCCCGTGGCGAACACGTGGAGCACCAGGAAAGCCGCGCCCAGCGCCCACCAGTTTCCGGGAGTGGCCGGGATCGGGGGCAAACTATATCTCGTTGGGGGGAAGAACAGCACAGGAGTGGCGACCAACACGCTCCACGTCTACGATCCGGCAACGAACACCTGGAGCACTAAGGCGCCGCTTCCCGCTGCGCGCTACAACCTCATCGCGTATCCAGTCGCCGGGAAGCTCTATGCAGTCGGTAGCAATGACGCCTTCGCCGGCACCGTGAACACCGTGTATATCTACGATCCAGGCACCAACGCCTGGAGCAATGGTCCATCGATGCCCACCGCCCGGGCGGGCTTGGGTGGCGGCACTATCAGCGGGGTGCTCTACGCGTTGGGCGGCTCCACCTCCACTGCGGCAGCCCTTCGCACCACCGAAGCGTTTACGCCGTGACAGTACATGACGCCTTTCCATTCTACATCCCTACATCGTCGGCACAGCCTGTGTCCAAGAAGATCCACCGACTGCGGGACGCCGATCCGGCAGAGGGTCTCGAAAAGTACGGAGACGGCCCTTCGCGGACCCGGTGAACCGCAAGTTTCCGATCGACACGCCCGGGCGGATCAAACCCGCGGCACCGTGCTCTCTGCCGGTGCGGCGCTGCGCGTCGGCTATTCGAGCTGGAGTTCGCATCGAAGAGGCTGGCAAACGCAACCGACAGGTCTGGGGGACGCGCAGGTCACGCCGGCCAGCGATTCTGGATCGCGTGCTTACCTGCCGGCTCGCCCTGTACTCGAGGTGGCCTAGTGTCCCATCGTGCTGCTGTCGCTCTGGTGGCGCTGCTGTTGGTCCCTGCCATTCCTTTGCGGGCCCAAGGGGACGAGATCGCACCTGGCACCCGTGTGCGTGTGTGGCGGGACTGTGCTGCACCTACAAGCTCGGGTTCCGCCCCGCCCTGCACCCCTGTGGTTGGCCAGTTGCTGGCAATCGGTCCTACCACCATGCTCGTCCAACCCGAGGGAAAGCCGGCCGAGGCGCTCCCGCGCGGTGCGACGACGCGGTTGGAGGTGAGCGGGGGATCTCGGCACCACACACTTCTCGGGCTCGGCGCCGGGGCGGTGGTCGGGTTCGGCGTGGGCATGATCTTGGCCGCGAGAGCCGGCTGCGACAGCGGCATTCTCGGTGACAGCGGGAACGAGGACGAACACCTGTGCGGCACCTATGGGATCGTCGCGATTCCGGCCGGAGCGGCCCTGGGCGCGGTGGTCGGCCGGCTCATCAGCTCAGAGCGTTGGCGCCCGAGCGCAGCAAGCGGCGCCGCGCTTCGCCTTACTCCGAGCCGAGAGAGCCTGACCCTGTGGGTGACTCTCGCCTTTTGACCGAGCACCCGTGTCGCCTGGATCTTGGCCACGAACGCGCCGGTTCCTCACTGACCGCCATCTGCGCAGGCCGATTCCGCCCTTGACAGGTGGAGGGTCGACCTCTACCCTGGCGTTCCACCATCATCCAGAGCCCACCCGGCGAAAGTCAGGGCCGCAAAGCCGCGGGACATCCACGATCGCCGAGCTGCCGACTGGTAGCTCGGCGTCCGCATTCCCGCGGATTCCTTTACCGCGAATACAGGGGGTTCCCCATGAAACGCACTGTGGTCGGCATTCTGACCCTCACCGGCGTGCTGGCGTGCGACGAACCGACGCGGCCGGCGGACCCATCACCGGCCGCTCCCATCACTGCCACCACAACGGCGGCGGCGTCGCGCTTTAACGTCAGGAGCCTGGGCACGCTGGGCGGCACGTTCAGCGCCGGCTTCGCCATCAACGAGCGTAGCGAGGTGGTTGGCGATGCAGACCTGCCGTCGGGCGAGGTACGGGCATTCTTATGGCGTCAGGGGCAGGGCATGCGGAGCCTCGGCACGCTGGGTGGGGCGGAAAGCTTTGGTGACCACATCAACGACCTGGGTGAGGCAGTCGGCTTCAGCGAGATTCGCCCCGGCTCCGAGGTGGTGCGGGCGTTTTTGTGGAGTGAGGCGGGTGGCATGCGCGGGCTCGGAACCCTCGGAGGTAAAAACAGCTTCGCCAACTCCATCAACAACCGGCGCGAAGTCGTGGGTGAGAGCCAAAATGTCAACGACAGATCCCGAGCCTTCCTCTGGCGGCCAGGGCGCGGCATGCGCAGTCTCGGCACGCTGGGCGGGGCGAACAGCACCGCGCTTGACGTGAATGACGCTACCCAGGTGGCGGGCGGCAGCCAGAAGGCCAACGGCGATGAGCATGCCTTCCTCTGGACCGCGGACGGTGGAATGGAAGACCTCGGTACGCTGGGCGGGGCGAACAGCAGGGCCTTCGGCATCAGCCAGACCGGGGAAGTCGTCGGCATCAGTCAGACGGCCGTCGGAACCGAGCGACCGTTCCTGTGGACGCGGGAGGCGGGATGCGGAGCCTGGGCACGCTGGGCGGCCCGGTGGGCTTCGCTTTCAGCGTCAACACCCACCGGCGGGTCGTGGGCTCCAGTCTGACGGCGGACGACCTGGTGCTGCCCTTCCTCTGGAGGCCGGAGCGTGGCATCCAACCCTTGCCTACGCTCGGTGGTAATTTCGGGGAGGCCCTTTACCTGAACGAGTTCGGCCGGATTGCTGGCACGTCGACCAACGCTCGCGGTGCGGACCGTGCGACCCTCTGGACGCCGACCCCCGGCCCGCTGCTGGTCGAAGCCGCGGAGGAGATGGACGAACCCGGAATCGCTTCGGCGGCGGACGCGCCGAACGCCGCGCACGCAACTATGTGCGCCCGGGCGCGCAGGGTGGGCGAGTGGTCGCGCATCGGGACAGCCACGAGCAGGACCTGCGCCGCTCGATGAGGGCGACGATTCCCTAGCAACGTCGCCCCAGCGCTGGAGGAGTGACAAATCGCGACCCGTGCGGCTCGCCCGGCCGCATGGGCCACTTTGTTTCACAGGCAGGAGCCAGGCACATCGTCGCCTCGGCGGTGCCATCTGGGAATGGCCAGGCCGAGGAACGTCCCGAGCAGCATGCCCCCAGCCAGTCCCACACCTCCCAAGAGTCCCGCGGCCTGCGTCGGGCTGCAGTCATCACCCTCGCCACGGACGCCGTGACCGCCGTGTGACTCAGGACCGGTCCGACGGTCCCCACTTTGCCCCGGGGGTAAGCGGCTACTACCCCTATCTCAAGCACATAGTCTCGCTTAGATTTGCTCACCCCCTGTCCCACAACTAGCTGCTGACCTCCCATGAACTTCTTTGCCGTCCGTCGCGCACGTCTCCTGGACGCGTTTGCACCCCTGTACCCGGAAATTGTACCCGATGTGTGGATGAGTGCCCGGCGGGCTACCCAACTGGTCCAGCAGGCAAACCTCCGCCACGAACGCCACCTCTATGACCAGCGCTTGTTGCCGGAGGCTCACTTTGAGTTCGAAGGCGGACTGCGCAACAGGCAGACCCGGACCGGGGTCCGCGTGCAAAGGCTGGTAGCCCAGGTGAGCTCGGAGCCCGTCCGCCGTCGGGCCTAGGCCCATCCCATCAGTCCTCTTCCAGCGTTATCCCCATCACAGCCGTCCCGGCCTCAGAGTCCAGGCGTATAACGCCGCCAGCAACACGTGGACGCTGAAGGCGTCGTTGTACAAGACGAATGGAGCCGGGGTCATCGATGGGAAGATCTACATCTCCGAGGGAAGGATGTCGGGCGACAAGAACTACCAGCAGGCATTGCTCATGCCCCTTGGAGCGAAGCTGTACATACTGGCAGGCTACCAGCGTGACGCCGACGGGACTTCAAGACTGGTCCGCACGACGAGCGGGTATGACCCGGCCACGAATGCCTGGACCACAAAGGCGCCGATGCCGGATCGAGGTCGTAGGCGGCACCCGTCCGGGTAACAACGTGCAGTACGTTCCATAGCTGTCCGCGTCCCAGCCCCGGCGACCGCCGACTAGCGGCCCTCCGGCTTGCTGTCCTTCGCGTGCAGCAGTTCCTCCGGAAGCCAGACGTCTGGAGGGAGCGGATGCTCGGATGTCGTTCCTGCCTTCCGCGAGGGCCATTCGTCGTAAGAACGGCCGGTCAGGTCCTCGAGTTCTGCTACCCAGCCCGCCAACAGTGGCTGGACGGTGCGGCGCGCCGCTTGCACCTCGCGCCCAAACTCCTCAGAATCAACCCGCCGGACGGACTCCTTCGGCATGAGGGTGCGGTACCACGCCCGCGCAGCCTCCGGTACCAGCCGCCCGAGGCGTGGATGGTACCTGAGGTAGCGGTTAAGGTCACGTGCGAGCCGGACTCGGAGTGACTGTTCATCATAGGTCTCTAACGCTTCCGGACTCACGTTGAGGCGCTCTCCGGCGCTCGGAGGGACAAAGGAAGCATCGATCCCCAGCCACTCGAACAGGCGGGCGCAGAAGCTGACGGGGGATGCCACGAAGGATTCGAACGTGTCGAGATAGATCGAAGGGGGCCCGAACAGTTGTAAATACGGCCGCAGCTGATACGCGTAATGGCTGAATGGGAGGTAGTTGGAGGGCCTCCTGATAGCTTGGGGGAGCGACTCCTTCTCCCACCCCTTTTGGGTCATATGGCGGTAGTGGCTTACCAAGCGGGCGAACGGGTCGCGCATGACATAGACCAGTCGGGCGTCGGGATTGAACGCGTGGATGCGCTCGGCCACGCCCTCGGAGGCTGGACGCTTGGTGTACCCCGTGCTGCCCTCCGCGAGGTATGCCTCGTTGGAAGCTCCCCGGAAGAGTCGGAGATATTCTTTGGTCCGGCGCGACACGTGCTCCGCCCTGGAGAAATGCTCTGGCTCCTTGACCGGGGACATGAAAACGGCCGGGTGCTCCGACAGGTGCACGCAGAGGGAAGAGGTCCCGGACTTCATGGCCCCGATGACGAACAGGTTGGGTTTTCGCGCCACCATCACACGCTCTCCCGAGGAGCTTTCCTCTTCAAAGTAGTGCCAGGGGTCTCTGGGGCTGATGGGTCGGTCGGATCCTCCCACGTCAAGTAGTCGTAGTAGGATATCGCCGTCCAGTCGGCGAGCAAGGTTGATAACCGCCCCGGCCTTGTCTCGAAGGCGGGAGAAGCGCATGATCGAGGAACGGCCACCACCCTCCCGAGAGCCCCATGATCGCCGATCTCCGCCACGCCGCCCGCACCCTCCGACGCTCCCCCGCCTACACCCTCACCGTCGTCGCCACGCTCGCGCTGGGGATCGGGGCCGCCACCGCCGTCGTCAGCGTGCTGCAATCGGTACTGCTCCGGCCGCTCTCATACGCGCCGGCGGACCGCGTGGTCGTCGCCCTCGAGAGCGACTCGGCTGGAAACAACCGGCTGGCCTCGTACCCCACCTTCCAGGACTGGCAGGCCGGCACCAACCTGTTCGAGGGGCTGGCATTCGCGCGCGGGTTCGGGACGGTCATGAAGACCGCGGCCGGCGCCGAGCGGCTGGTGACCGCGTATGTGACCGACGAATTCTTCGAGGTTCTGCCGACCCGGGCCGCCGTGGGGAGGACGTTGACCGCCGGCGACTGGGCGCCCGGCGCGCCGGCCGCGGTAATGCTCTCGCATCGCCTGTGGCAACGCCGGTTCGGCGGCGACCCCGCCGCCGTGGGGCGGAACATCGTACTGGGCGAGCGGAGCTACAGCGTGGTCGGGGTGTTGCCGGTGGACTACGGCTACCCCCCCTGGGCCGAGCTCTACGCACCGATCACGGTGATTCTGTCTACCGATCGAGCGCTGCAACAGCGGGGACTTCACTCCGATAGCCGCATCGTGGGCCGGCTGCGTGCCAGGGTCGACACGGCCGCCGCTTCCCGCGCGCTGTCCGCCGTGGCCGCTCGCCTGGCCGACAGTTATCCGGCGGAGAGCGGCGGCTGGAGATCGGTGGCGCTCTTTCCGGTCGAGGCCGAGGTGCTGGGCGATACCGGGG
>JACCSE010000202.1 GCA_013813145.1 Gemmatimonadales bacterium | reverse complement strand
AAGTGGACGTCACCACGGGCGCGCCGCAGGCCATGGCCTCGATGATGGGAAGGCCGAACCCTTCATAGATGCCCGGGTAAGCAAAGGCCGCCGCCCCCGCGTAGAGCCGAGGCAGCTCGGCCTGGTCCACGTACCCCAGCAGCGACACGCCGGCCGGGAGGGCAGCCCCGTTCCGCGCGAAGCTGGCGTCCAGCGAGGTGCCGGTGATCAGTAAACGGTAGCTGGCGCGATGCCCGCCCCGGGCGCGCCAGCGGGTGAAGGCTTCGATCAGGCGCCGGGTGTTCTTGCGGGGCGACACCCCGCCGACGGCGAGCAGGTAGGGTCCCTCGGCGGCCGCCGCCGGCGCGCCTTCGGACGGCACCTGAAAGGCGGGATCGAGTCCGTGGTAGACGACGTCGATCCGGGACGGGGGCACGCCGGTCCGCCGTACCAGGTCGTCCGCGGTGTAGCGGGAGACGGCGATGAACCGATCGGCCCGGCGCACGACCCAGGGAAACAGCGCGCGGTACATCAGGCGGAGCCGCCGGCTGTACAGCTCGGGGTGCACCTGCCAGCCCAGGTCGTGGATCGTCGCGACAGCGCGATCCCGCGCGCGCAGGGCGTAAGGCAGGAAGCCGTCCATCCCATGGTAGAGGATGCCCTCACCGCGGGGGACTCCGCGGAGGCAGGCCCACTGGTCGAACCACAACTTCCACAGCGTGCCCCGGAGCGACCCGGCGCGGAGCTCGGGCCGCCGGGCGGGAATCACCTCGCGCACGCGGGGCAGGTCGAGGTCGAGCGGGGCCCAGCTCAGCGCCGTGAGACCCACGCCGCCGTTCCGGGATAGCGCCGCGAGCAGGGTTGCCATGTAGACCTCGATCCCGGTCCGCTCACCCGTCAGGTGGCGGGCGTTGATCAGGACCTCGAGCGGCGGCGCGCCCGGCCCCGTCACCGCGCTCGACCCTGCGGGGCGGCCCGCTCCAGCACTCGGAGCGTCTCGACCGCGCAGCGGCGCCACTGGAACTCGCGACTCCGCTCGCGGCCGGCCGCGATCAGCGTTTCGCGGAGTCCGCGGTCGTCCAGCACCCGTCCGATGCCCGCGGCGATGGCGTCCACCGACTCCGGATCCACCAGCACCGCCGCTCCCTCGGCCAGCTCCTTGGTACCATAGCGGTCGGCGGTCACCACCGGACATCCGGACGCCATCGCCTCGAGCACCGGCAGCCCGCAGGACTCGAACAGGGAGGGGAGCAGAAGCGCGTCGGCGAGGGCGTACAAGGCGGCCAACTCCTCCTGCTCCACCCAGCCGAGCCAGCGCACCGAATCCTCGATGCCGAGCGCCGCGGGCTCCTGAAGCTCACCCTCGGAGAGGAACCGGTTCTCCCCGCCCGCCACCACCAGCGGGATTCCGCGCGACGGACCTACCCGGGCATAGGCGCGGACCAGGCGAGTGAAGTTCTTCGGCGGATAGATGGCGCCGGCGTAGAGCAGGAAACGCTCGGGCAGCGAGTGCTTCGCGCGGACGGCGCGGAGCCGGGCCTCGTCGAGCGGCCGGCGAAATACGTCGTCCACGCCGGAATAGACCGTGACCACGCGGTCCGGCGGTACCCGGAGATACTGCATGACATGCTGCCGGGTCACCTCCGACACCGCGATGATCGCGGCCGCCTCGGAGGCATAGCGGGGGACCAGGAACCGGTGACTCAAGCGGTCCACGAAGCGCGAGGCCCAGGGCATCACGTACCAGTCCAGCCCGTGACACACCCAGACGGTGGGGCAACCGGCCCTGAGGGGGATGGAGTACTTCGGGTTGAACAGCAGGTCGATACCGTAGCGCCGGACGGCCTGGGGCACGGCGACCTGGTCCCACCCGAGGAACGACCGGGCAGGAAGCGCGACCTCCTGCACCTGGGGATCCCCGCCGTGGCTCCCCAGCAGGGCGGGGTTCCGGTACAGGAATACGAACTCGTGTCCGGTGCGTAACTCGAGCAGCGCCTGGAGCAGCTTGCGGGTGTAGACCCGGACCCCGCCCATGTGCTGGTCGTAGTGTCGCAGCATCACGCCGATGCGCACCAGGTTCTTCCCCTGAAAAGGCTGGAGCCGGGCAAGCTACACCGCGGAGTTTGGCAGCGGGAGCGCGGAGCGGCTACTCTTCCCGTGGCGCCGGTGCAACGTCGGCCGGGGCGGTGATGTTAAATGAGAGTTACACAATAACTTGAGCCATCTCGCTCTGGCTGGCGCCCGGCCCGAAAGGTGCAGGTGGCGCAAGGCTCACGAGCGCTCCCGTCTCTCCCTCTCTGGCGATCCGTCGTTACGGGTCGCCCCCGACAAGTGATGACTCGATTCAAACAGCTTCGCCTCCCGGTCCTCGTAGGACTCCTTGCCGCGTTGTCCCTTCGCTGCGGCGAAAATGTGCAGCCCGGTACCCCCTCCGCCATTGAGATGGCGGGCGGCGACGGCCAGAACGGAACCGTGGGCCAGGCGTTGGCCAGCCCCCTCGTGGTGCTGGTTACGGACCAGTCGGGGGACCCGGTGCCTGGTGTAAGCGTGCGGTGGGACGCCAACGGTGCCGGCAGCGTTTCGGCACCGACAACCGTCACCGGAGCGGACGGCCGGGCGTCGGTGCAGCGGACCCTCGGCCCGGCGCCCGGCGAGCAGACCACAACGGCCTCGGTGAGCGGCCTGGAGGGCTCGCCGGTCACCTTTGCCGCCACCGCATTCGACGGCGATAGTCCGGTGCTCGTAGTGGAGACTCAGCCCTCGAGCACGGCGCAGAGCGGCGTGGCGCTCGCGGTGCAGCCGGTCGTGCGGTTGCGGGATGCCGATGGAAACGACGACCCGCAAAGCGGTGTGGCGGTCACGGTGGCGCTCACCGAAGGGACGGCGACGCTCGGCGGCACGCTGACCCGGACTACCGACGGAACCGGCGCCGCGACGTTCACCGATCTGGTGATCAGCGGGCCGGCCGGCAGCTACACGCTTCGGTTCACCGCGCCAGGCTACGCCCAGGTGCTATCAGGGGCGATCACGGTCGCCGCCGGTACCGGCGGCATAGCGATCACCACCAACCCGCCGGTTGCCGCGCTGGACGGCGAGGTATTCGATCCCGCCGTGCAGCCGGTGGTCCTGGTGACCGACGCAGGCGGAAGCCCGGCGAGCGGAGTGCAGGTCACCGCGAGCGCGGCCTCGGGTGGGGGCACGCTGGAGGGAAACCCCAGCGCCACGTCGGACGCCGGCGGGGTCGCGCGGTTCGGCGACCTCGGGATCCGCGGCATCGGGTCTCACACGCTCACCTTCACTGCCGGAAGCTTCAGCGTGACCTCTTCGCCGGTCGCGGTGTCGGCGCTCTCGCCGGAGGCGACGACGGGGGACTGGGGGCCGCTGGTCCAGTGGGACATCGTGCCGCTGCACATGAGTCTGCTGCCGACCGGGAAGATCGTGGCCTGGGGCAAGACGGACGTGGTCGGCGACACGATGGGGTTGCCGCGGGTCTGGGATCCGGCCGCCGGCCCGCCGACCGGGCTTCCGATGCTCAGCGGAGTGGATACCATGCTGTTCTGTGCCGGGCACACCCTGCTGCCGGACGGCCGCCTGATGGTCACCGGTGGTCACCTGAAGGACGACCAGGGCATCGCGGTCACCGGCACGTTCAGCCAGGACGGTTCCTGGGTGAGAGGAGCCGACATGGCGCAGGGCCGCTGGTATCCCACCGTGACCGTGCTGGCCGATGGTCGGGTGCTCACCATGGGGGGCCGCAACGAGGTCAACCAGGTGGTCACGACGCCGGAGTTGTGGAGCGGCGGTGGATGGACGGAGCTCACCGGTGCCGGCAATGTGGACATACCCTACTATCCCCGGAATTTCGTCGCGCCGAACGGCCTGATCTTCTACGCCGGCGAGCAGATTCGGTCCCGCTGGTTCAACGTCGACGCCACGGGCGCTGGTGGTGGCCCCGGGGCGTGGAGCCTTGGCCCCTCCCACATCTACCAATTCAATCGTGATTACGGGACGGCCGTGATGTATGAGCCCGGCAAGATCCTGTACGCTGGCGGTGGCGGCAACCGGAACTGGGGCCAGTCCGATGATCCGGACGCCACCGCCCCCACGGCCACCGCCGAGACGATCGACCTTAATCAGTCGAACCCTCAGTGGCAGAATAGCGCCTCGATGTCCGCCCCGCGACGGCACCTCAACTCCACCATCCTGCCGGATGGCCAGGTGCTCGTCACCGGCGGTACCCGGGGCGCCGGCTTCGTCAACATCGACCCCGGGCTTGCTGTGCGAGAGGCGGAGATCTGGAACCCGACCACGGGGCAGTGGACGGTCCTGGCGGCCAACAGCAAGATGCGGATCTACCACTCGGTGTCGCTGCTCCTGCCCGACGGCACCGTTCTGCACGGCGCCAGCGGCGATGCGCTGGCGGCTCAGCCCGGCGGCGGGGTCGTCCCGGTTCCTAACGCGCGGGACCACGAGATCTTCTCGCCGCCCTACCTGTTCAAGGGAGCCCGGCCGACCATCGCCTCGGCGCCCTCTACCGTCGGGTACGGACAGACGTTCGGCGTCGCGACGCCGAATGCCGCGCAGGTCACCGCCGTGCGCTGGATTCGCCTCGGCTCGGTGACTCATGCTTATGACATGAGCCAGCGGGCGAATGCGCTGGCGTTTACCCGGACGGCGACCGGGGTGGACGTCACCGCTCCGGGCGGCGCCAACCTCGCACCGCCGGGCCACTACCAGCTCTTCATTCTCAACCGGAACGGCGTTCCCTCGGCGGGGAGGATCGTCCGAGTCCAGTAGAGCGGGTCACCCGGCCCCGGAGACGTCGTAGCCGTATCGCTGCAGGTCCTCGCGCAGCAGGTTCGTCAGCAGGGCCTGCTGCTCGGCACTCAGGTCGGCGCGCCAGCGGCTGACCCGGTCTTCGATCGGCGATGCCTTGACGTGCTGTTCGAAGGCCTCGGAGGGCTCCAGCTCGGCGAATTCCACGACTCGACGGCAGGTCCCCAGCGGGTCGTCGCAGAACGGCTCGTACCTGACCTCGAGGAACCGGCTCGGGTCGAGCGCTCGCCGTGCCGCCTCGATCGCCCGGGTGTGAATTCTCCACTGGAGCCCCGCCAGTGCCACGAACGAGCGATCGCTGGCCTCCCAGACCGCCTGGTCCTCGGGCGACAGCGGACCATAGCGCCAGCTATACGGCCCGTACCAGCCGCGCCATTGCCACGCGTTGATATGCAGCAGCGAGCTGGCCACCGCCCGGCCGTCCCGCACGATGTGAATGAACTTCGCATCCTCGAAGATCTCGTTCAGAAACCCGATGCGCGACCAGCCGGTGAGCTTGACGAGCAACCGGTTGCGCTGGGGCGTCAGCATGCGCTCGATGACCGCGCGCACCTGCTTCTTGACTCGGGGAGTTACGTCCGATCGGACGAGATCCCGGCCTGGCTCGGCGAAGCCGTACGCATGTGAGTACCAGAAGCCATAGTTCTCGCCCGGCTTGATTCGGGTGCCGAGCAGCCGGCGGAGCACCGGGTTGCCCACCGCCGTCACGGCCCAGCGGTTCCAGGCCGGCTTCTGGGGAAATTCCTCGGCGAATCCCGAGAGCCACATCAGTTGAGGATGCGGCGCCAGGATCTTGTGAAACGCGGTCGAGCCGCAGCGCCCGGTCCCCACGATAAAGATCGGTTTGGTGACCTGAATCTTCTGCCGATTCGTCACTAACTCATGGCCTTTCATTGGGGCGGGCATGACTTCCAGGGCAAAAGGGAAGCCGCCACACTTGCAAGTCGCTTGCCAGTTGGACCTCAGACGACGAGGAGCGGAGCCTTCCCTCGCGTAACGAGCGGGTCTCAATCTATGTCGCAATGCGTACCGGAGTAGTGCTGTTTGCCCGGGCCTTCGGCGGAGTTCTTGACAGTGTCGGAGTCCGAGAGTAAGGTAGGCCCTCCCTCCAGCGCTCCCCTCACATATTGCGAATGAATCGGCAAGGGTTCTCCCTCGTACTCGGCATCTTCTCGATTCTCGGTCTGGGCGCATGCGAGGACGGCTCCCAGGCGCCTCGCGCGCGGTCGGCGCTCGCCGAGTCGGAGGACGCCGGCGACGAAGGCACGCTTGCGCCGCTCGACCTGGTCTACATCTGCGGCAACAAGTTTCTGGCAACCAATGCGACGCGCTCGGCGGTACGCGTGACGTACCGCGTGGCCGGCACTGACGAGACCGGCAGCCTCACGCTTCGGGAAGGGCGGAGCGAGGACGAGGGCTTCAGTGAGACCGAGTTGGAGACCAGGGGCCGGGGCGAGGTGGAGCTCTACCTGAACGATCAGCGGGTGGCGCGCCGGCGGAACCGGGGCATGCCCTGTGGCCCCTCCAGCCTGTCCGCCTCGGTCGCGGCGGCCGCAGGCGAGGCCTCAGGGGAGTGGAGCGCGCAGTTTCCATGGCCCATCACCGCGGTTCACCTGAGCCTGCTCCCCGACGGCCGGGTACTCTCGTGGGGAGAGTCCGGAACGCCGCAGCTCTGGAATCCTGCTTCGGGGCTGTTCACCTCGGTGCCGAGCCCGGCGCTGCTGTTCTGCGCGGGACATTCGTTCCTCGGCGACGGCCGCCTGCTGGTGTCGGGCGGCCATATCAGCGAAGACCACGGCCTTCCGGACAACACACTCTTCGCTCCCCATGCGGCGAGCTGGAGCTCGTCCACACCGATGCGGCGCGGGCGATGGTATCCCACGAACACGACCATGGGAAACGGAGACGTGGCTATCCTGGCCGGCCGCGACCAGGCGGGGGCACAGGTCAGCGAGCCCGAGGTCTGGACGCCGAACGGCGTCCGGGTGCTCGAGGGCGCCGCGCGTGTGCTGCCCTACTACCCGCGCGCTTTCCTCGCGCCCAACGGCAAGCTTTTCTACGCGGGCCAGTCGGAACCCTCGAGGTACCTGGACCTGGCCGGCACCGGTTCCTGGACCACGGTCGCCTATCAGCTGTACGGCTCCCGCAGTTACGGAGCTGCGGTGATGTATGACGTGGGGAAGGTGCTGTACGTGGGCGGCGGCCGTACCACCAATACCGCCGAAACCATCGATCTCAATTTCGCCGCGCCGGCCTGGCAGTGGACCGGATCCATGGCATTTCCCCGCCGGCATCTCAACGCCACGGTCCTTCCCACCGGAGAGGTGCTCGCCACGGGTGGCAGCAGCGGAACCGGGTTCAACGATTTCGAGGAGGCGGTGCACCCGGCCGAGCTGTGGAGCCCGACCACAGGGACGTGGACGACGCTTGCCGGCAACTCGGTGAAGCGTGCGTACCACTCGACTTCGATCCTGCTGCCGGATGGTCGTGTCCTGCACACCGGAAGCGGCAACGGCGGCGGCCAACTGGGTCAGCGGAACGCAGAGCTGTTCTCGCCGCCCTACCTCTTCAAGGGTCCGCCCCCGACCATCACCGAGGTTCCCGCGCGGGTGGGTTACGGCGCCTCGTTCACGGTCGCGACGCCGGAGGCGGGCGCGATCGCCAAGGTGAGCCTGGTTCGTCTCGGGTCCACGACCCACGCGTTCGACATGAACCAGCGATTTCAGCCGCTGTCGTTCAATCCCCAAGCGGGGGGCCTGGTCGTCTCCGCCCCCTCGAGCCGCAACCACGCTCCGCCGGGTGACTACATGCTGTTCATTCTCGACACCACGGGGGTGCCGTCCGTGGCGAGATTCATCCGGGTGGGCTCAGGCTCCGATCCCGGTCCGACCAATACGCCGCCGAAGGCCGATTTCAGCTACACCTGCTCCGGCCTCGCCTGCTCTTTCACCGACCGGAGCACGGACGTCGACGGTGGCGTGGCCAAGTGGAGTTGGGCTTTTGGAGACGGGGCGAGTTCGGCCGCGCGCAACCCGCGCCGCACCTATGCCGCCCCCGGCACGTACCAGGTGACGCTCACGGTGACCGATACCGACGGCGCGGTTGGTCAACGGTCATCGTCGGTGACAGTCTCGGCAGCGTTGCCGATCTCGCTCACCGTGTCGGGCCGGACGGATTCGGTCAAACATTACATTACGTACCGCTGGAGTGGCGCGACCGGGACCATGGTGGACCTTTACAGAAATGGGCGGCTGATCAAGAGCACGCCAAATGACGGGCGCCACATCACCGCCCATCGGTGCGTAGGCGCGGCCACGTACAGGCTAAAGGTATGCCTGGTCGGGACCACGACGTGCTCCAACGAGGCGACCTTGCATCTCGAATAACGGAGCCACCTCGGCCCTTCCGTCCCGACCCTGCAGGGGTGCGGCGACAGCCGGTTTGTTCGGGTTGACAGCGGCCTTCCCGCTAGGAATATTCCCGGCAGCGAGCCTGTGCAAACGAGATGGCGCCATCCGGGCGACCATTCCATCGCGACTGTGGCCGTAACCGGCACGGTGAACCCCACATACAATCCGCGACCTCACGCTGTTTCGAGGTCCGATGCCACCGCCGAGCCCCGCTTCCGGCAGCTCCGCGGGGGGGAAAGCGCGTATGATCGGGCTTTGGACACTGCCGGGGCGCCGCGCCGGATTTCAGGCTATCACCGGCGCGATCCTCCTCATCGTCGGCGCCGCATGCGGCGAGGACGGGGTCGGACCCTCGCCGACGACCGCCGCTGTTCCGGCGGATTCCCTTGGTCGCCTTCCCGGCGACAGCACCCCCGCCGCTCCCATCGACACCACGGCTCCGGCTCCAGGCGACTCAACTCTGCCAGCCCCGGGCGACTCGGCCGCGGCCCCTCCAGATTCGACGGCTCTGCCGCCGGTCGATTCGATCGGGGTCACCGGATTAGCCGGTTCGCATGCGGGGATCTTGTTCGGCTCATTCAGCATGCCGGCCTCGTACCTCAACAGCATGCTCACCGGCTGGATGCAGGGCGGTGCCTTGAGCCCGAAGACCATCCTCCCCCAGCTATCCGAGACTCGAGCCAAGGGCGGCCGGGCAATCATGAAGCTGTCGATGGGGCACGACCGCTACGTACAGAACGACGATCGGACCTTCAGCCTGACCAAATGGAAGGCGCTGGTGGATCGGTTCAAGACCGTCAACCTGGACCCGTACCTCGCCGACGGCACGATCGTGGGCCACTACCTGATCGACGAACCTCATCGCGCGCAGAGATGGGGCGGCAAGATCATCTCGCAGGCTACGCTGGAAGAGATGGCAAAGCACAGCAAGCGGATCTGGCCCGGGATGGCGACCTTCGTTCGAGTAGTGCCGAGCTGGCTCGCGAGTGCGCCGGTCAACTACGTCTATCTGGACGCCGGCTGGGCTCAGTACGGGCGCGCCACAGGCGACGCCACGAAGTGGATCGCGGCGGAGGTGGCCGCGGCAAAGAGTCGGGGCCTGGGATTGACGGTGGGCATGAACGTGCTCGACGGCGGGAACGGCTCCAGCGGGATTGCCGGCTACACCAAGGGCAAGTACGCGATGAGCGCCAGCGAAATCCGGAGTATCGGAACCGCGCTGCTCAATCAGAGCCACGCCTGCGCGTTCATCATGTGGACCCACAACCTCGACTACTTCAGCCGCTCGGACATCAAGAGTGCCATGGCCGATATCTCCGCCAAGGCCAAAGCCCACGCAAGGACTTCCTGCCGGCAGTGACGCCGGCTGGTTCCGGTCTCTAGCTGGCCGCCGACGTGGCGTCGCTGACACCGCGCCGGCGGGTGGCCTCCTCGTCGCCCAGCCAGAGGTGCAGGGCGGCGTAGGCCCGCCAGGGGCGCCACTTCTCCGCCTCATCGCGAAGGGCCCGCGCGCTCGCCACTCCCGCGGCGCGCTGGAGCGCGGGATCCGAATCGGGAAACGCGTCCGGCCAGTAGAGCGCGCGCATCACGATCGCCGTCGCGAGCCGATCGCCCACTCCGTCGATCTCCATCAACTCGCGACGAGTTTCGGCCACGTCGCTCCCCGGTTCCAACCGCAGTCTTCCCCCCGCCACCGCTCGCGCGAGCGCCGCAGCCGCCTCAGCCCGGCGGCGCGGGATACCCAGCGCCGCCAGACCGGATGCCCCCGACTCGGCCACGCGCTCCGCGGTCGGCGCGAGCCGGTTGAGTGCCGGGAATCCCGTGTCGATCGGTGCGCCCAGGGCCGCGGTGACGCGCCGCGGGAGTTCACCCGGCGCGCCGCCCACCCGGGTCGACCCGCGGAGCAGCGCGTGGAGGGCGACCTCGAAGCCTTCGATGGCGCCCGGGATACGCAGCCCGGGGCGCTGCCGCACCAGCACTCCCAGTCCACCCTGCTCCAGATGGGCATCGATCGCCGACGGCTCCGCGTCGAGGTCGAACAGTTGTCTCAGCCTCGCGAGCAGCGGCATGAGCACAGGCACCAGGG
>JACCSE010000174.1 GCA_013813145.1 Gemmatimonadales bacterium | reverse complement strand
CCTGAAAGCCCCCCTCGTCGCCGAAGGTGACCCGTACCGCCTGCCCGGTCCGCTCCACTTCGTAGGCCGTGGGGCCGTCGAGCTCGAGCACGATGCGTACGACGTCGGGGCGGAATTGCGAATAGCGGAGACTGAGCACCCCGCCGCGCTTCACCCCATCGTATATCGCCGGCGCGCCGGCGCTGAGCCGGGCGCCGACGACGTCGAGGACCAGTCGGTCGGGCGAGGCCAGGAGGAAGTCCTTGACCTCGACCGCACCGCGGAACGCGATGACGACCTCCGCCTTGCCGGCGGCGGGCGCGAGGCTGACGGCCGTGACCTCTCCGCTGCCGGGTTCGCTGGCCCGCGCGGGACTCGCCAAGGCGAGGCTTGCCCCGAGCAGCAGCGAGGGGAGCAGCGAGGGATAGATCATGCGATACAATCCGGTCATGGCGTCTCGACCTCCTGCTTGCGCAGCGAGAGAGTTTCCTGGCGCTCGTACCCGAAGTCCTGGATCGTGAACACCGCGTCGCGGGGCCGGATCTGCACCAGCCGCGCGCGGCCTACCTGGTCACCCACCCGCAGCTTGTGCCGCTTGAGGGAGACCTTTTCCCGAAGTACGACGATACTATTGGACGCGGACCGGAGGTCCTGGTAGATCCCCACCACCTCCAGGTCGCCGATCTCGGGACCCGCGCTGGCCATATTGATCAGCGAGTTGAACGGGTCCCGGGTGCTGCCGGTGTACGCGAAGGTCTCGCGCATCACCTCGATCTCGCGGGCTTTCCGCAGCGAGTCGGCCAGCGCGCCATCGGAGACGCCGGGGAGGGAGTCGACACCCCTCGTGGTGGCGGCCAGCGTGCTTCGCGCGTCCCGCACGCTCCGGAGACTGTCGTTTCGGGTGCGCATCCGGGCGAGCTGGGCTTCCGCCGCGGCCGCCTGGTCCTCGCCGGCGGAGCAGCCGCCCAGCGCCAGCGACGCGAGCAGGACGATCCCGAGCAGGGCGTTACGTGCCACTGGTCTCTCCCTCCGGGGCGGAAGACTTGACGAAGGTGCGGACCTGGAACTTGGCCTCCAGCAGCGCGCCGGTGGTGTCGCCCAGCGCCTTGGCGGCGGTGGCGTTGGCCTGGTCTATGGCCAGGTCGTACGGCACGATGATCCGCTGGAGACTCGCCACGTCGGCGAGGAACTGCCCGATCTGATCGTAGCGCCCGATGACCGACATGTTGTACCTGTAGGTATCGAACGGCATCGGCCCCGCTTCGACCGGGAGCGGCACCACCTGCGAGAGGGTCACGCCCCGGATCCTGCCCCGGCTGGAGATGTCGTCGAGCAGGTTGGGGACCTCGTTCCGCTCCGGCACCAGCCGGCGGAGCAGGGCCAGGCTCCCGCGGTAGGTGTCGAGCCGCCTGCGGAGGTCTTCGACGGTTCCCCGGGCCAGCTCCTTCTTCGCGCTGTCGGTAGCGGCCTCGAGCTGGGCGATGGTATCGCGAACGGCCACGACCCGCTCCTGCCGGGCTGACAGCCCGTTCATGCCGATGGAGTCGATCACCGCCCCGGTGTAGCCGATGTACCCGGCGATTCCTGCGAGCATCACGATCAGGAGCGGGGTCGCCTTCTGCGAGCTGGTTGCCATGGCTGCCTACCTCACCGACTGGCTGAGGGGAACCGTCCGGATGTAGGCCGAATCGGCCTGCTTGAAGGTTGCCCGGATGCTGAACGCGGTGACCGGGCGTTCCTTCTCGATTACCGTCTGAGCCGAGACCGGCGTGACGTCAGTGATCCAGGGCGAGGCCTCCAGCTGGCGCAGGAAACGGGTGTAGGCCTGGATGTCCACCGTCCGCCCGTTAAGCGCAAAGGAGACCGGCACGTGCACCGGGGCGCGGGCCGCGGAGTCCGCCGGGGTCCCCTTCGCGGCGCCGGCCGGCGGCGGAGAGGCAGCTGCCGGTGCCGCGGGGGCGCCGGCGACGCCCATGTCCACCAGCCAGGTGTAGGCTGGAAGCGCCTTGGTCACCTCGTCGAGCAGGTGGGGCCACACGTACCGATCGCCATCTACAGTTCGGATGACCCCGATCTGGGCCACGAGCGAGTCGCGGATGGTCTCCTGGTGCCGCTTCTCGGTCAGGAAGGCCTTGAACCGCTTGTGCTCGGCGCGAGTCTCCTCCAACTGGGGCTCCAGTGCCGCCAGCTCCCGGGTAGTGCCGATCAGCACAAATCCGAGGAAGCCGGTGACCCCGACGCAGCTCAGTACCGCCAGGAGAAGCAGCGGGTCCTTGATCCTGGTGCCCAGGCCGCGCAGGCCTTCCCCCAGCCCTTTAAGGGGCGACCCGGCGCGCTTGCGCTTGAGATTCGGGCGAAGATTGACGTTGATCATCGGGCGTCGGGTCCGTTGTTGGGGTCAGGCGGCGCTGCGCAGCGCGAGGCCGATGGGAAGCATCAACAGCGGAGCCACCTCGTCCACCGGGAGCGCATCGAACACGCCGTCGGCCACCTGGAGCTTTTCGATGGGGTTGGCCAACTGCACCGGGATCCGCAGGCGGTCGGAGAGCACCTTGTTGAGCCTCGGGATCCTGGCGCCGCCACCGGTGGTGAAGATCCGCGCGATGCCCCCCGCCGACCGGTTGGCCGATTGGAGGAACGCCGCCGCGCGCTCGATGCCGACGGCCAGCTCCTCGCCCCGGCTCTCCAGCAGCGGATCGAGCGCGGCGTTCGAGTCGGAGCCCTGGAGCACGCGGTCGGCCTCGTCGGAGGAAAGGCCCCGCTCCCGCTGAAGGTCTTCCTTGAAGCGGCGGGTGCCGATCGGGATGTCGCGGGTGAGGACCGGAATGCCGTCGTCCAGGATGTTGATGTTGGTGGTTTCGTGGCCGACGTTCACCAGGCCAACGACCCCGCGCATGGCCTCGGGGTAGTTCACCTCGAAGGCGTTGTGCAGCGCGAAGGCGTCCACGTCGATGACGCTGGCCTCGAGGCCGATCTCGGCGAGCAGCGCGACCTTGTGCTCCACCAGCTCGCGCTTGGCGGCGACCAGCAACACGGTCATCTGCAGTCCTTCGGCCTCGGGATCGAGGATCTGAAAGTCGAGCTCGACGTTCTCCATGTCGAACGGCACGTGCTGTTCGGCTTCCCAGCGGATGACCTCGCGGGCCTCCGTCTCCTTCATCCGGTCCATCCGGATCTTTTTGATGATCACGTCGCGCCCGCCGACGGCGGTCACGACCTTCTTGCTCTTGATTCCCGCCGAGGCCATCAGCCCCTTGATCGCCTCGGCCACGATGCCCGGATCCATGACCTCGCCTTCGACGATGGCGTCGTTCACCACCGAGGTGAATGCGACCTTGGTCAGAACCGGCCCACCGGAGGCGTGGGAGATCGCGACGAGCTTGATGAGCCCGCTCCCGATATCGAGGCCCACCGTGGTCGCGTTGCGCCCAAAGAATCCCATACGAGTCCGCTGGTTGAGGGTCCTGCAGCCGAGGCGTGATACTGCTCCGCCGGTCAGAGGGCAACCGATGTGCCACACATCGTGCACTTGGCTAAGGCGTTAAGTGGGAGCCTCTTGCTGCGGGTCAGAGCGGGGCGATGCGGGTGCCGGACCCGGCCGTATCTTCTCTTTCGCAAACCCTTTCTCGGGATGCAGCAGTGCGACGGAACGCACTGCGGCTGCAAGGGTTGGCAGCGAGAGGACAGGTCAGTACACCGGCACCCAGCTCCGCTGCGTCAGTGGGGTGACGCCCGCCGCCGCCCGGCGCGCGAGGGTGGCGACCACGCGCTGGGCCAGCAGGTTCCCCTCGGCATCCCGGCTGGTGCCTTGGCTCCGGATCAGATACAGGCCATCGGTAAGCCGGGTGACCACCGGCTGAAACGTGGCGCGATCTCCGAACGCCACGTTCGCCAGAGTGACGCTGTCACCCGCCGCCAGCACGCCGAGCTTGGGATAGGCCTCCCACTCCGCCAGCACGAGGGCCACGCCGGCTTCGGCGGCGGCCAACGCTTGAGCCGCGAAGAAGCTGTTGCGGCCGGACCGCTGCTCCAGGTGGGCGGCATGAAATGCCGTCGCCACCATTGCGCCGATGACCGCGAGCGCGAACACTGCCACCGGGAGCGCCAGGCCGCGTTCCCTCATGGCCGCATCATGTTTCGGAGCGCAACCCGAGTGGTGAGGCTGAGGCTGTCCACTGCGCTCACTCCGCGGAGGCCGATCGTGATGGTGCGAACGTCGCTCAGCGCCGCCGTCGCGTTGTCGTTCCGATCGAGGTAGCCGAGGGTGAATCCGCGGGCTGTGGCGGTACTGTCGGCGAGCGGGCCGATCAGCGGCTGAATGGCTTCACCTCTGCTGACCGAGCGCATGCCCAGCCAAGCCTGACCGCCCTGGGGATAGTACTGCAGCTCCATGATCTCGAAGAGCCGCACCGGGC
>JACCSE010000201.1 GCA_013813145.1 Gemmatimonadales bacterium | reverse complement strand
ACCGGCGAAGCCGTGTTCGGCAACTTCGTCGTGGCTACCCGGCCCGCCGCCGAGCCTCGAATCGCCGACGATCCGGAGTGGCCGGGGCGCCGCGACCTGGAGCTGATCTGGCGCTTTCCCGAGGCGTATCTCGGCGCCCAGTTCAAGCACGTGACACTGTTCTACGGCCAGATGGAGCGGAACTGGGGACCGGCCGCGATCGCCGGAATCGGCGTGAGCGACTATGCCTACCCACAGGCCGAGGCCGCGATCGAGCTCGGCACCGAGACCTTCCGGCTCCACGCGCTCGCGCGCACCCTGGAGGACGAGATCGACGGCACCGGCTCGAGGATCCACCGCTACTTCTTCGCGCACCGGATCGGCGTCCGGGTCTCCCGGCGTCTGCACCTCGCCCTCTGGGAAACCACGGTCATCGCCGGCCGCGACCGAGAGTTCGACGCCCGGTACCGAAACCCCCTCACCCTGGTCCTCCTCGCCAACCAGTACGGCCTCGGCCTCGACGGCAATGTTCTGGTCGGGCTCGACGCGCGCTGGCACGTCGCCGGCCGAACGCTGCTGGAAGCTCAGGTGGCGCTCGATGACTTTCAATACGAGGACGACCTCTACCCCAATCGGTACGCCTTCACCCTCGCTGCCTCGGGGCCGCTGGGTGGACGGCTCGCCTGGCGGGCGCTCTACACCCAGGCCTCGAGCCTCGCCTTTCGCACCGTGGATCCGCTAGAGAATTTCACGACCGGTGGCGTAGGGTTGGGGCGCAGCTTTGCGGATCTCGACCAGTTCACCGCCACCGTCTCGGTGCCCGGCGGCACTCGCTGGCTCTTCCGGCCGGAGCTCACTCTGCTGCGCCAGGGAGAGGGTCGGATCGGCGATCCGTTCCCCCCGCCGGGTAGCGCGGGGAGTCGCGTCCCTACGCTGTTCATCGGCACCGTCGAGCGCACCTGGCGCGCCGCGATCGGCGTGACCGGGCGTCGGGGGCCGCTCGAGCTCCACGCCAACGCGGGCTTCCATCACGTGGTGAACGCCGGCAACCAGCGAGGCCGCACGGTGGACCGATTTGAGGGGCGACTCCAGGCCACCCTGGGCCTGAGCCATCGGGGAATGTTGCGATGACCGGAACCCCACCGCTCACCCGCGACCGGGTGATGCAGCTCATCCAGCGCATGCGGGACAGCCGGATCGTGGTGGTAGGCGACATCATGATCGACCGCTATCTGATCGGCGACACCGAGCGGCTCTCGCCCGAGGCGCCGGTGCCGGTGGTGAGCGTCCGGGAGCGCCACGCCGCGCTCGGCGGCGCCGCCAACGTCGCGGCCAACGTCGTCGCCCTCGGCGCCACCTGCCACCTCGTGGGCGTGGTCGGCGACGATGCCGACGGCGCCGCCATCCGCCAGGAGCTCGCGGTCGGACGGATGGCGGATCGGCACGTGGTCACCGTGGCCGGCCGTCCCACGACGTCCAAGACCCGCATCATCGCTCGCGCCCAGCAGATCGTCCGCATCGACGACGAGGTCGAGACCTTGCTCGAGGGGCAGGATCTCGCGCGCCTCGTGAGCGCTGCACGCGAAGCGCTGGCCGATGCGGACGCCCTCCTGCTGGAAGACTACAACAAGGGCGCGCTCGCGCCCGGGCTCATCGCGGCGGTGCTGGAGGTCGCCAAGCGACGCGGCATCCCGGTGGTGGTAGACCCGAAATACCGGCAGTTCTTCGAGTACGCCGGGGCGACGGTGTTCAAGCCCAATCGCCGCGAGCTGGAGTCGGCGCTCGGCGCGGCGGTGGAGCTCCGCGACAGCCGGGCGCTTCCCGAGGTCCTGGCCCGGCTCCAGGTGGACAATCTGCTGGTGACGTTGGGACCCGAGGGAATGTTGCTGGTGATCAAGGACGGCAGCTCGATTCACATCCCGAGCATCGCGCGCCAGGTATTCGACGTCTCCGGCGCGGGTGACACGGTCACCGCCTGGATGGGCGCGGCACTCGCCGCCGGCGCCACCATACGCGAGGCCGCGCAACTCGCCAACTATGCCGCAGGGGTGGAAGTCGGCAAACCGGGCGTCGCCACCGTCTCACCGGAAGAAGTGCTGGCGGTGCACGAAGAGCGGTTCGATCAGATCGGGAGGTTGAGGAGAGGAGGAGTCATTTGAGGGATGGAGTTGGCGATCGGCGATTAGCGATCGGCTATCGGCTATCGGCTATCGGCTATCGGTCCGCGGGAGCGGAGGCTCGGGGCTGCAGGACCGATAGCCGATAGCCGATAGCCTCA
>JACCSE010000080.1 GCA_013813145.1 Gemmatimonadales bacterium | reverse complement strand
GAGTTGGAGTCCTACCTCCTCGGCGGTTTCCCGGATCGCGGTGGCGATCAGATCGGAATCTTCGCTGTCCCGGCGCCCGCCTGGGAGGGCCATGTGCCCGGACCAGGGATCGCCCGTCCGCTCGGCCCGACGAATGAGCAGCACCGAATCCGGGTCCGGCACCAGGACGAGAGCGACCGCGGCCCAGATCAGCTCTCCAGCTTCCTGATCCACCCGAGGCCGCTGGGCGGCGAGCCGCCGGCGGAGGCGCTCGAGTCTGGAGCTCAGTGGTTGTGCGTGTGACATCCGCCGCCGCAGCAACCGCCACCGGGCGGTGGGCCCGGGCGGCTGAAGTCGGCGGGCTTGCCGGCGCTGGCCGGGCGGGCGGTGAGCGACATCAGGCGCTCGAGGTCGCGGCCTTGGCAACCGGGGCAGGCCACCCGGGTTCCGGAGCGGACGAGCTGCTCGAACTCCGTGCCGCAGGAGGAGCAGCGGTAGTTGAAGATGGGCATGCCGGGAGATTAGCGCGGCGGGTGGGGGTTTGCCAGCGTAGGGATCCTGGCATCTCCTTCAGACAAGCCCCGTCAGCCGCTCGCTCACTTCCCACAGCCGGCGCGCGGTGCTCTCGTCGTAGCTGGCCAGCGACGATCGGGTCTCCCGCCGATTGGTGAAGTACTTCCCCGTCACCCCGGCCACCTCGGGCGCAGCGGCGAGATAGACCACCGTGTCCGCCCCCTGCTCCGGCGAGGCGCCAAAGGTACGGGCCAGGGCCGGCCCGATCAGCGGCACTTTCATGTAATCGGCCAGCAGTCGGGTGGCCACCGCGCCGGGATGGAGCGCGTTGGCGGTTACGCCACTGCCCCGGAGCCAGCGGGCCAGCTCGTAGGTGAACAGCAGGTTCAGCAGTTTGGTGACCGCGTAGACCTCGGTGGGATCGTAGCCCCGCTCGCTCTCGAGGTCGCTGAAGTCCACCTCGGTACCGTGGTGGGTGGTGGACGACACCGTGACGACACGCGAGGGCGCCGACGCGCGGAGCCGGTCGAGCAGCATACCGGTCAGCAGGAACGGCGCGAGATGATTGACCGCAAGCTGCATCTCGATTCCGTCTACCGTCACCTCACGGGCACGAGGAATCAGCCCCGCGTTGTTGACCAGGACGTGAAGCCGGTCGTGCCGCGACCGGATCTCCCCGGCCGCGGCCCGCACGGCGGCTTGGGAGGAAAGATCGGCCTCGACGACCGACGGGGCCGGCCCCGCGCCCCCACGCGCGATCGCGGCCGCCACCTCCTCGCCATCGGCACGGCGGCGGCAGACCAGGACCAGCGTGGCGCCCGCCCTGCCCAGCTCTTCGGCAGTGGCCCGGCCGATCCCCCGGGTCGCACCGGTGATGACGCAAACGCGGCCGGAGAGATCCGCGAGGGGGACGGAACGAGACATGGCTAGACCAGTGCCGCGGCCAGGTGGGTGAGAGAGGCGTCCGCGACTCGCCCGAACTCGGGCGTCGTCCCCTTCCACGGGTGGACCGTGCCGAAGGTGTGCCCCGCCCCCTCGACCTCCAGGAAGGTCGTGGCGTCGCTCGGGCTTACCGAACGCAGGGCTTCGCCCTCGAGCGGTGACACCGCCTCGTCGCGGGCGCCGTGGGCGATAAGCCAGGGAACCCGCACCCGCGCCGCCGCGCCGAGGATGTCGAGGGCACCGGCCGCGTGGCGGGCGATGTCGTCCAACACGTCGAGGTACAGCGGGAGCTTCTCGCCGGTCCGGGCGTTCACGATCTCCTTCACCCCCCGCTCGCGCCAGTCTGCTTGATCCTCGGGCGACCAGCGCTCGACGCTGGAGATCGCGGCCCAAGTGACGAGCGCCCGGATCCGGGGATCGCGTGCGGTCTGAAGCACCGCCATGCCGCCACCTCGCGAGTGACCGACGAGCCCGATGCGCGAGGGGGGTGCCACGCCGAGCCGGCCCCCGGCAAGGGCGTCGACGATGCGGGAGAGGTCCTCCAGCTCGGCGGAAAAGGTGTTGTGGGCGAAGCGGTCCGGCAGAGTGAACTCGCCGCCGTCATCCACTCCGCTGCCGCTCAGGTTCGGGGTCACGGCCGTTACGCCGGCGCGGGCGAGGCGATCGGAGAAGGGGGGGAACATGCCCCAGTCCTTGAAGCCCTTGAAGCCGTGGAGGACGATAACGGCGGGCCGGGGAGAGTGGCGACCGCCGGCCCGCACGTCGACGAGGATCTCGCCGAGGGTGCCGGGGAGGGGGTGCTTGGTGAGGGTTGGGGTGGCCATTACTTCAAGGTCCCTCGCTCCGCTCGGGATGAAGGACGTCGGCGATCGTCGGCACCATTATGCCACCGCTGCCTCCACCAGCTCCAATTCCCCCGCGTCCGCGTCGAACCTCGCCCGCACGCCGAGCGGGAGAGTCCATTGGTCGTCGAGGTGACCCACCGGAAACCCAAACCCGACCGGGATCCCGAGTCGCCCGAGGTAAGTCTCCAGCACCTCGTCGAACCCGAGGGCCCCGTCTGCCATGTTGCGCTCCAGGTCGGTGAACCGGCCGACCACGACCCCGGCCAGCCGGTCGAGCGCGCCGATGAGCCGGAGGTGGGCCAGTATGCGGTCCACGCGGTAGAGATCCTCGCCTACGTCTTCGAGGAACAGGATGGCGCCGTCGAGCTCCGGAAAGTAGGGGGTGCCGATCAGGCACTGAAGCAGTGTCAGGTTGCCGCCGGCGAGCGGGCCCTCCGCCACCCCGCCGCTCAGCGTGACGATTCGGTCCTGCCGGGGTATTAGAACGTCGGGCGGCGCGGGCAGGCGGCCCAGGCGGCCGGCCGGCTCGGCACAGGTGAGCACCCGCTCGAAGTGCCAGCGGCTGAAAGGCGGCATGGGCGCGCGAGCCACCGGCCCGTGGAAGGCGACCACCCCCGCTCGGGATACCGCGGCATTCAGAATAGTTGTGATGTCGGAGAATCCGATCAGCGGGCGAGGACGGCGAGACAGGGCTGCGAAATCGATGCGGTCGAGGATGCGGGTAGTTCCGTAACCGCCCCGTATGCACCAAATGGCATCGACCGAAGGGTCGCGGAAGGCGGCGTTCAGATCGCCGAGGCGCTCCTCGTCGGTGCCGGCCAGGTAGCCGTGGCGGCCGCGGACGTGAGGTCCCCGCACCGGTTCGTAACCCAGCGCACGGCAGAGAGCGTCGGCGCGGGTTAAATCATCTCTTTCCAACAGCGGACCGGCGGGTGCGACCAGCGCGACCCGGCTGCCGTGCGTGAGCCTGGGAGGTCGAGCCGGCGCTTTTGACCCCATGTTCGCTCCGCGGTTAGATTCACTCATCTTCGCAAGGGAGAACGGCAGTGCGTGCTTCGCAGCCCGCGTTGCTCGCCGCCGGCCGTGTGATCGCCGAACTGCGAGATCCGATGGTCGCGCAGTGGACCGATTGGCTGGGCGACCGAATGACCGCCGCTCCCACGATACCGCGTCCGACCGTCGAGCGGGAGTTCCGGCTCCTTCTCGACGTCATCTCCGAGATGGTCGGCCCGCTCAGGCGGGAAGTCAACTCCGTCTGGTTTCACGTCTGCGAGCACTATGGAAGAATCGCCTCCGCCCGGGGCCTCGCCGCCGGCGAGGTGGTGGAGGAGCTGCAGTTCCTCCGGGAGCTGCTGATCCGGAACCTCGCCCCGGTTCTCGCGGCGATGCGCGCCCGGCAGGGCATGGCCATCATGCTCCGGCAGAACCGGGTAATCGACAAAGGCATCGCGGTGGCGGTGGTGGGCTACACCGATGCGCTGGTGGCGACGCTCTTCGCCCAGAACGGCGTTCCCGCACTCAGCACCGAGTACGACCGTCACGAGGTGGATCGGCAGTTGGCCGCGCTGGAGCGAGAGCTGCACTCGGTCGTCAAGCATACGAGGCCGTAGGGGCAGCGGGGCAGCGGTGCAGCGGGGCAGCGGGGCAGCAACAGTACACCGTGGGGGCCTCGCACGTGGAGAGAGGTTGACGACGCTCGTCGAATTTCTTCCCGCCCTGCCCTGGCTGGCGCCGTTTATCGGTCTTCGGCGGCTGGCGAACAACCGTCCCAATCTCTCCGACGTACCGCCTGTTACCGGTCCCTACGTCTCCATCATCGTCCCCGCCCGGAACGAAGCCGGTACTATCGAGACGATTGTGCGCTCCATTCTGGCGTCCACCTACGATCCTTTCGACCTAACGGTGGTGGACGACCGCTCCGATGACGACACGGCGGCAATCGTCGCGGCGCTTGCCACGGCGGATCCTCGGCTGCGCCTGATCCGCGGCGATGCGCTGCCGCCCGGGTGGTACGGCAAGCCCTGGGCGTGCTTCCAGGGCTACCGCGCGGCTGCGGGCGAGCTGCTGCTCTTCACCGATGCCGACACACGGCACGATCCGGCGCTGCTGGCGCACGCGGTAGGCGCACTCCGCGCCGAGGGCGCGGACCTGGTGACGGTGTCACCGTTTCAGCGCTGCGTCGGGTTCTGGGAGCGGGTGGTCATGCCGCAGATCTGGTTGCTGCTCGGCCTTCGTTACCATCCGCGCAGGGTCAATCGCGCGCGCCGGGAGCGCGACGTGATCGCAAACGGGCAGTTCATCCTGGTGCGCCGGGAGGCGTACGAGGCGGTGGGGACGCACGAGGCGGTGCGGCACGAGGTGGCGGAGGACCTGGCGCTGGCCCAGGCGTTTTACCGGAACTGCAGGAAGCTGCACTTCGTCTTCGCCGAGCGGCTGATGGAGACGCGGATGTACCAGAGTCTGCCGGAGATGATCGAGGGGTGGTCGAAGAACGTGTATCTGGGAGGGCGCCGCTCCTTTCCCAACGAGCCGGCGCTGCGCGCGCTGGTGCCGGCCATGCTGGGGGCGGCGCTGCTCTTCTGGCTGGTGCCGCCGATCGCGCTCGCGGCCGGCGGGTTCGATGGCCTGTGGGGACCGGCAGCCACACTGGCGACGGCGCTGGCGGCGCTGTTCTGGATGTTGATCGGCTATGGGATGCGGATCCCGCTCGGATACGGACTGCTCTACCCGCTGGGGGCGGTGATGGCGCTGTACATCGTCGCGCGGTCCACCCTGCGCGGCGGGCGGCGGGTGGAGTGGCGAGGAAGGGTGTATGGGGAGGGTGACGG
>JACCSE010000078.1 GCA_013813145.1 Gemmatimonadales bacterium | reverse complement strand
ATGGACGTGGCGCCGGAGCAGCTCGTCTCCATCGCCGCGGCGCTGATCCCCTTCCTGGAGCACGACGACGCCAACCGCGCGCTCATGGGCTCGAACATGCAGCGGCAGAGCGTGCCGCTGCTCTTCCCCCAGGCGCCGCTGGTGGGCACCGGGCTGGAGGAGAAGGTGGCGCGCGACTCGGGGGCGGTGATCGTCGCCCGCCGGGCCGGAACCGTCACCCGGGTCACCGCGGACGAGATCATCGTGGACGCCGGCGGTGACCTCGCCACCCCCGGCGATCAGCCCCTGGCCCGGCTGCACCAGCACGACCGCTACCGGGTGAAGAAGTTCTGGCGCACCAACCAGGACACGGCCATCAACCAGCGGCCCCTGGTGCAGCTCGGCCAGGCGGTCGCCTCGGGCGAGATCATCGCCGACGGCGCGGCCACCGAGGGCGGCGAGCTGGCACTCGGCAGCAACGTGCTGGTGGCGTTCATGCCCTGGTACGGCCACAACTTCGAGGACGCGATCGTCCTCAGCGAGCGGCTGGTGAAGGACGACGTGTACTCGTCGATCCACATCCAGGAGCTGGAGCTGCACGTCCGGGACACCAAGCGGGGCCAGGAGGAGATCACCCGGGAAATCCCCAACGTCTCCGACGAGAGCGTGGTGGACCTCGACGAGCGCGGCATCGTCCGGATCGGGGCGCACGTGAAGCCGGGCGACATCCTGGTCGGCAAGATCACGCCCAAGGGCGAGACCGAGCTGTCCCCCGAGGAGAAGCTGCTCACCGCCATCTTCGGTGAGAAGGCCAAGGACGTGAAGGACAGCTCGCTCAAGGTCCCGCCCGGCATGGCCGGCGTGGTGATCGACGTCAAGATCTTCAGCCGCATCGAAGACCAGGTCGTCGAGAAGGACCGGGGCGAGCGGATCGGCGAAGTGCGCCGGATCGAGAACGACGAGAAGGCGCGGATCAACACGGTCATGCTCGACGAGCTGGGCCATCTGCTCCAGGGGCAGGACGTGGCGCTGATGCTCAAGGCCGGGACGGTGGAGGAGTACCTCGCCTCCGGAACCAAGCTCACCGCCGCGACCCTCCAGGAGGTGGACCTGGGCGACGTGGACCTCAAGACGCTCCGGGTGGCCAACAAGCCGTCCAACGAGCGGATCCGCTCGTCCATCGACATGGCGGCACAGGAGCGCGCCCGGGTCGAAGAGAGGGCGGAGGACCAGATCGACAAGATCCTCCAGCCGGATGAGCTGCCGCCGGGCGTCATCCAGTTGGTGAAGGTGTACATCGCCGAGAAGCGGAAGATCTCGGTGGGCGACAAGATGGCCGGCCGCCACGGGAACAAGGGCATCGTCGCCCGGATCGTGCCGGAGGAGGATATGCCGTTCCTGCCGGACGGCACTCCGGTGGACATCGTGCTCAATCCGCTCGGCGTGCCGAGCCGGATGAACGTGGGTCAGATCCTGGAGACCCACCTCGGTTGGGCCGCGCGGATCCTCGGGTTCGAGGCCAAGACCCCGGTGTTCCGGGGCGCGGACGAGGCCGAGATCGGCGTACTGCTCCGCCTGGCGGGGTTCCGCTGGGCGGCCGAGAGCCTGCGGCTTCAGCATGCGGCGCCGGCCCCGGAGTCGGCGGCCATCACCCGGATGGTGCAGGACCTGAAGAAAGTGGCCGGCGAGCACACCACGATGCTCGAGGCCGGCGCCGGCCTCCTGGGTGCGCGCGGCGCCTCGGCGGAAACCAAGGAGCTGTTCCAGGCGGTGCGCGGGTTCCTTACCGACGCCGCGCGGGAGCTGGCCGAGCGCGAGCTGGCCCAGCGCCGGCAGGAGCTGGAGTTCCACCGCGCGCCGCGCGACGGCAAGAACGGCGGCCGTCCGGCGAAGGAGCTGGAGAAGGCGGCGGGCGCAACCCCGGCAGAGGCGCTCGAGGCTTCGGCCAAGCCGGCGCTCGCGGCGCTGCTCGGTCCCAAGGCCGAAGCGGACGTGGATGCGGCGGCGGACGAGCTGCTGCGGGCCGCGGGGCTCACCCCCGCGGGCAAGGCTCGGCTCCGGGACGGGCGAACCGGCCATCCGTTCGAGGGCGAGGTCACGGTCGGCTCGATCTACATGCTCAAGCTGAGCCACCTGGTGGACGACAAGATCCACGCCCGGTCCATCGGGC
>JACCSE010000074.1 GCA_013813145.1 Gemmatimonadales bacterium | reverse complement strand
GTGGACTACTCGGGGCGGCTGCAGCGGGCGCAGATGGATACGTATGACGTCTAGGGTCGAGACCCACTCCATTGCGCCTCACGAAATCGCAGGGTAAGGTTCCGTCAGGTTCGCTTCCTTCCGCAGTCCCGTATGAGGTCGATCGCATGCGTCCAATGCAGGTCGGTACCGGTAAGCGAGGGCCCTCGTTCGACGAGGGCTCGCTGGACCAGTACCTCAGGGAGATCAGCAAGTATCCCCTCATCCCGCAGGAGGAAGAGGTCACCCTCGCGCAACGGATCCGCACCGGAGACCCCGAGGCGCTCGATAAGCTGGTACGCAGCAATCTCCGCTTCGTGGTGTCGGTGGCCAAGAAGTATCAGAACCAGGGCGTCTCGCTCGCCGATCTGATCAACGAGGGGAACCTCGGCCTGATCCGGGCGGCGCACAAGTTCGACGAGACCAAGGGGATCAAGTTCATCTCCTACGCGGTGTGGTGGATCCGCCAGGCCATCCTCCAGGCGCTGGCGGAGCAGAGCCGCATCGTACGGGTGCCGCTCAACCGGGCTGGCACGCTGCACCGGATCGGCAAGCGCTCCTCCGCGCTGCTCCAGGAGCTGGGCCGGGAGCCGACGCCTTCGGAGATCGCCGAAGGGATGGACATCTCGATGGAGGAGGTGCAGAAGACCCTCTCCATCTCGCAAAACCATCTCTCCCTGGATGCGCCGCTGACGCCGGGTGAGGACAACAAGCTCCTCGACTATCTCCCCGACACCCAGAACCCGGGCCCCGACTCCGAAACCTTCGAGCACGCGCTCACCGAGTCGATCGAGGAAGTGCTCTCGACGCTCAAGGAGCGCGAGGCCAAGATCCTCCGGCTCTACTTCGGCCTGGACGGACCCGAGCCGATGACGCTGGAGGAGATCGGCAGCCTGCTCGGGATCACCCGGGAGCGGGTGCGGCAGATCAAGGAAAAGGCACTGAGCCGGCTGCGGCATGTGAGCCGGGCGCGGGCGCTGGAGAGTTTTCTGGCCTGAGCGGGTGCGGCTGTCATCCCGAGCGCGGCGAGGGATCTTCCTACCCGGGGTTCGATGCCGGCGGAGAAGATCCCTCGGTCGCTTCGCTCCCTCGGGATGACAGACCTGAGGTTGGGACGATGGCTACGGTGCCGTGATGGCCTCGCCGCCCTTCTGCCCCTCCGCTCGCTCCTCGGTCGACGCGAGCGTCGCCCCCACGTCGACCTCCCTGAGCCGTCCCGTCCGCACGTCGTAGACGAACCCGCGGATCAGCGTGTCCTGATTGAGCAGTTGCGTCGCCAGCAGGAACTCCACGTCCTCCCGCACGCTTTCGTTGAGATCCTGGAACGGGAGGAAGTCAAACTCCCCCGTATCGCTCCCCAGGTCGTCCTTCACTTTCTCCCGCAGCTCCCGATTGTTGAAGGTGAGCATCCCGCAGTCGGTGTGATGGATGACGGCGACTTCCCGGGTGCCGAGCAGCCGTTGGGAGATGATGAGGGAGCGCAGCGCGTCCCGGGCTCGGCCGCCGGCGTTCCGGATCACGTGGGCGTCGCCCTCCTCCAGGCCGAGGACGCGGGAGGGAAGGATCCGGGCGTCCATGCAGGTGAGGATCGCGATCCGGCGCGCGGGCGGCAGCGGCAGGTTGCCCCGGTCGAAGGTGCGGGCGTAGCCCTGGTTGGCGTCGAGCAGTTCATCGATGGTGGACATGGGACCTCCGTACAGGGGGGTGGGAGCGCGTAAAAGGAAAAGGCCCGGACCACCTTCAGGTGATCCGGGCCTCGGGTCGTTCGGCGTCGGAAGACTAGATCGCCGCCTCTTCCCGGACGCCCGCCCCATGGTCCGTCCACCCCAGACGGGGCCGACAGGCCAGCGGCCGACGACAGGGCGTGGAAGGAGTGGTCATGAGGCTACGCTAGGGGTTGGCCGTCCGGCTGTCAAGTGAGGCCCCATACATTTCGTTTCAACCGACGACATCAACAGCGCGACCACGGATTACACGGACCTCGGGTTGTTTCAGGCGTCGGACGCCGCTTGCCCTGCCCGCGAGGACAGGGTAATCCTTCGGTCGTCCTCCATTGCCAACCCTCTGCAACCCTGCATCGTCCACTATGGCCAGCACCGCCTCGTTCGACGTGTCCACCGGCGCCGATCTCCAGGAGGTCGACAACGCCGTCAATCAGGCCCTGAAAGAGGTGGCGCAGCGGTACGACTTCAAGGGCACTCACTGCACCATCGAGTTCGACCGCGAAAAGGCCGAGATCCGGCTCAGCGCCGACGACGAGTTCCGGATGGACGCCCTGCTCGACGTGCTCCAGACCCGGATGATCAAACGTGGTGTGCCGGTCAAGAATCTTCAGATCGGCGATGTCGTAACCGGCACCGGCCAATCGGTCCGGCGGACCGTCTCGCTGACGCAGGGGATCGCGGGCGACACCGCGAAGAAGATCGTCAAGGCGATAAAGGAGGGCGGGTTCAAGAAGGCGCAGGCCTCCATTCAGGGCGACGAGGTACGGGTCACCAGCCCGTCGAAGGACGACCTGCAGACGATCATCGCCTTCCTGCGGGGCCAGGATTTCGGAATCGAGCTCAAGTTTGGCAACTACCGCGGCTAGAGCGGCCGCGGTCGCGCTCGCCGCCGTGGCCTATCTCGTTCTGGGAAGCTGCGCGCCGGCCGGGAGCCCTGCCGCACCACCCACCCCTCAGCCCGAGCCCATCCCGGAGCCGGCTCCGGAGCCGCTTCCGGAGCGCGCTCCGGAGCCTGCTCCAGCGCCGGCTTCGGAGCCGGTGACGCCGGCGCCGGGAATCCGCGTCGGACTCGCGGTGGGGGCCATGGCGCCGAACGCCGGTGGCGTCGAGGCGCTCCTGGTCACCGACCCCGCGGGGGCGCAACTCGCGGTGATCCCCGCGGGTGAAACCTGGCGGCTCGCCGCCTCGCGCGCCGGGCTCGCGGCGATCTCGCCGGCCGGCGCGTCCTCCCCGGCTGGGGAACGCTTGGTCCTCGCTGCCGCCGCGTCCGGCGATCCGGTCCGGATCAACGGACGCCCGTATCGCGGCCTGGTCGAAGTGCTCCGAGACTCTCTGGGTCTCACGCTGGTCAACCGGCTGGGGCTGGAGGAGTATCTCCAGGGCGTCATCTCCGCCGAGATGGGCCGTCGAAGTATGGAGGATCGCGAGGCGCTCCGCGCGCAGGCGGTGGTCTCCCGCACCTACGCCATGCGCAACATGCGGCGCTGGTCGAAGCAGGGGTTCGACCTCTACGGCACGGTCTCCGACCAGGTCTACGGCGGCGTATCGACGGAGACCCCCGAGGGAAACGAGGCCGTGTCGGCCACGCGCGGCCGGATCCTGACCCACGGGGGAGCGCCGATCGACGCGTTCTTCTACTCGACCTGCGGCGGCCGAACTGCCGGCGGCACCGAGGTGTTCCGGGCGGCGGACCGGATCTACCTGCGTTCGGTCTCGGACGTCGGCCTGGACGGGGCCGCCTATTGCAGCCTCTCGCCGCGGTATCGCTGGCGCGAGGAGTGGACCGGCGAGGGGCTTCGGACCATTCTCCAGCGCACCCTCCCGGCGGCGACCGGCACGCCGGTAGCCCGGGTGCGCGAGGTGAGCGATGTCCGGGTCATCTATCGCACCGGTTCGGGCCGGGTGGGCCAGCTTGGCATCGGGCTCCGCGAGTCGGAGGTCCGGGTGGAGGGACCCGCGGTGCGCGGCGTGCTGCGGTCGCCTTCGGGCGACATGCTGCGGAGCAATGCGTTCGAGCTCACGGTCACCGGCGCCGGCCGCCAGGTGACCCGACTGGTCGCCGAGGGCGGAGGCGCCGGGCACGGCGTCGGGTTCTGTCAGTGGGGGGGCGGTGGGGCGCTCGCGCGCGGGGCACGACTTTCGGCGCATCCTCGAGGCGTACTATCCGGGTGCGACGCTGGAGCGGCTGTACTGATTCGGGGCAGTGCCCCCGTAGGGGCGAGGCCTGCCTCGCCCGCGCGACGCAAGCGTCGCGCCCACGGCGGGCTCTCCCCTGCATTCGGGCGAGAGAAGCGGGCGAGGCAAGCCTCGCCCCTACGAAGCGGGAGGGAACATGACCGCCAAGAGCACCAGCGAGCGGCTTAGAGTCGGCGTCATCGGCGGCGGCGCGATCACCCAGGTAGCCCACCTGCCGGTGCTCAAGAAGTTCAAGTCGATCGAGGTGCGCGCCGTCTGCGATATCGATCTGCCCAAGGCCAGCGCCCTGGCCGAGCGGTTCGGAGTGAAGGACTCGTTCGACGACATCGAGGAATTGCTGCGCTACGAGGAGCTGGACGCGGTCGTGATCTGCTCCCCCACCCACCTGCACGAGTCGCACATCCTGGCCGCGCTGTCGGCCGACCTCCACGTGCTGGTGGAGAAGCCGCTCGCGATGACGGCGGCGAGCGCCGGACGGATCGTCCGGGCGGCGGAGAAGCGCGGCAAGGTGGTCATGGTGGGCATGAACCACCGCTACCGGCCCGACGTGCAGATCGTGCGCAGCTTCGTCCAGAGCGGCGAGCTGGGCATGGTGCAGAGCGTGCGGGGAAGCTGGCACGTGTTCCGGCCCGGCCGGGCCCAGCTCGGCTGGCGCCAGCGCCGCGACCAGGCGGGCGGCGGCGCGATGCTCGATCTCGGCCTTTCGATCCTCGACCTCGGCCTGTGGCTGGGCGGGAACCCGGCACCCGCCCGGGTCAGCGCCAACCTCGATGCCTCGGGCACGGAGCGCTCGGTCGAGCAGTCGGGCAGCGCGTTCGTGGTGTGCGAGAACGGAATGTCGCTCTTCGTGGACGTCACCTGGCACCATCTGGGCGCGGGCGAGCGGTTCGGGGTCGGTGTCCGCGGAAGCAAGGGACTCGGTGCCATCAACCCGCTCATGGTCTGGAAAGAGCTGCACGGTGTGCCGGTGGACGTCTCGCCGACCGGCTCGGGCAGCCGGGAGAACCCCTTCACCGCTTCCTACCGCGCGGAGTGGGCCCACTTCGAAGCCGCCGTCCACGGCGACGCGAAGATCCCATCCCTTCAGGAGCACGTGGTGCTGCACACGATCCTGGATGCGATCTACAAGTCGGCGGCGGATGGTCGAGATGTAGGGTTGTGAATCGGGGCAGGGGGGCAGGGGGGCAGGGGGGCAGGGGGGTACTGCTGGCACTGCTGGCGCTGGCAGGCCTCGTCAGCGCGACGGAAGCGGGGGCGCAGACCGCTGTCCCGCTGCCCCGCCGCCCCGCTGCCCCCCTTGGCTCCCACCTGACCGTCTACCTCATGACCATGGGCCCGGGTGAGCAGGTCTGGGAGCGATTCGGGCATAACGCCATCTGGATCCACGACCCGGTCGCGGGCACCGATCAGGCGTACAACTACGGCCTGTTCGATCTGGGACAGGAGGACTTTCTCCCCCGGTTCGTCCGGGGCGAGATGTGGTACTGGATGGCCGGGTTTCCTGCGGAGCGCTACGTACAGAGCTACGTACGCGACAACCGCTCGGTGTGGCTACAGGAGCTCGAGCTCCCGCCGGAGGCCCGGCACGAGCTCCAGGAGTTCCTCCGCCGAAACGAGCTGCCGGAGAACCGTTTCTACCACTACGACTACTACCGCGACAACTGCTCGACCCGGGTGCGCGACGCCATCGACCGGGTGATCGGCGGCCGGATCGCAAGCCAGACGGGCGATAGTCCCGCCGGCACCACCTACCGCTTTCACACCCAGCGGCTCAACACGAACGATCCGCCCATCTTCACCGGCCTTCTGCTGGCCCTGGGCGAGGGAGTGGACCGGCCGATCTCGGTCTGGGAGGAGATGTTTCTCCCGCTCGCGATGCGCGAGCACCTTCGCCGGGTGACGGTGGCCGGGCCTGGCGGCGCCCCGGTTCCGCTGGTGAAGTCGGAGCGCACGCTGTTCGAGTCCACCGCGCCGCCGCCACCCGCGGCGCCGCCGCGGTGGCTGCATTGGTATCTCTCGCTCGGCGTGGCGCTCGGCGCCGCGGTCGCCGGGCTCGGCGCCTTCCGGAGGAATCGCGCAGCACGGCTCGGCTTCGCGGTGCTGATCGCCACCTGGGGACTGGCGGTGGGACTCGCGGGAGTGGTGCTCGCTGGACTCTGGGGATTCACCGATCACGTCATGGCGCACCGGAACGAGAACCTGTTCCAGGTGAATCCACTGGCGCTCGCCCTGGTGGTGTTGGGGCCGCTCGCCGCCGGAGGTCGAGCCGTGCGACAGGCCCGGGCTGTCGCCATCGCTCTGGCGGGGCTGGCGGTGCTCGGGCTCGTGCTCCAGGTGTTACCCGGGCTGGATCAGGTGAACGGAGCGATCATCGCGCTGGCGCTGCCGATGCACCTGGGGATTGCGATGGCGCTACGTCGGCTGAGCTAGCGCTAGCTTCGTGAGGGACACAGTGTCATCCCGAGCGGAGCGAGGGATCTTGCCCGCGCATCGTTCGAACCATTCCCGCGCAAGATCCCTCGCTC
>JACCSE010000069.1 GCA_013813145.1 Gemmatimonadales bacterium | reverse complement strand
ATCGGCATCAACGCTGTCCGTCCGCCAGCCTGTCCGTCTGTCCGTCCCATGTGACCACCACCTTCCCAAACGTCTCGTTGCTCTCCAGCAGCCGGTGGGCTTCGGCGAGGTCGGCCATGGGGTACGTGCGCTCCAGCACCGGACGCAGCGGGGCCGCGTGCTCGATCCGCTGGTCGAAGAGCGGCAGCATCCGCTCGGCGAATTCCCGCACCAGCGGCACCCGCTCTTCCAGGGTGCGCGCGCGCATCACCGTGCCGATCACCTCGAGTCGCTTGCGCAGGATCGGCCCCAGGTCCACGGTGGCGCGGCTCCCCGCCAGAAAGCCGAGCAGCACCAGCCGGCCGCGCGGCGCCAGCGCCGCGAGGTTGTCGGCAAAGGCGGGACCGCCGAGCACGTCCAGGATCACGTCCACCGGCTCGCCGGCCGCCTCCGGGAATGGCGTGCGGCTGCTGTCGATCCCCACGTCGAGCCCATACACCAGCGCCCGGGCCAACTTGTCCGCGCTGCGCGAGGTGCCGAGCACGGTGGCGCCAAGGTGGTGGGCGATCTGCGCCGCCGCGGTCCCTACCCCGCTCCCGACCGCGTGGATCAGCACCCGTTCCCCCGCCGCCAGACGCCCCCGGGTCACCAACGCGTCGTAGGCGGTGAGGAATGCTTCCGGGATCGCAGCCGCCTCGGCGTAGGACAACCCTTCGGGAATGGGCAGCGTCTCGTCTTGGTGCACCGTCACCAGTTCGGCCTGGGCCCCGCCGCCCACCAGCCCCATTACCCGGTCGCCCACCTTCCACCGCGACCCACCGCGCACCGCCTCCACCTCGCCGGCGTACTCCAGCCCCGGGATATCGGCGGGCCAGCCGGGTGGGGCTGCGTACTGGCCCCGGCGCTGAATCAGGTCCGCCCGGTTGAGCCCGGCGGCGTGCACCCGGACCCGGATGTGCCCCAGGCGCACTTCGGGCTTGGGCACCTCGCCGAAGGTGATCACTTCCGGACCGCCGGTACCGGCGTAGACTACGGCGCGCATGGATTTCCTTGTCGTGTTTACCACAGAGGCACAGAGGACACGGAGAACTGCTGGAAGGTAAAACAGCACACCCACAAAGCCCTTGCTGTCCTCTGTGTCCTCTGTGGTAAACCGCCGCACCGGAGCCACGATGGCCGAGACCTACTGCGACGTAGCACCGGGCCACCAATGGCACGGGCCCTATCACGACCAGGAGTACGGTTTCCCCCTCGCGGATGACGCCGCGCTCCTCGAACGGCTGGTCTTGGAGATCAACCAGGCCGGCCTCTCCTGGCTCACCATTCTCAAAAAGCGCGAGGCGTTCCGCCGGGCCTACGGCGGCTTCGTCCCCGAGGTCGTCGCTGCGTACGGTGCAGCGGACCGCCGGCGCCTGCTCGCCGACGCCGGGATCATCCGCAATCGGCTCAAGGTCGAGGCCGCCATCGCCAACGCGCAGCGTATCCTCGAGCTCCGCGCCACCCACGGCTCCTTCGCCGGGTGGCTCGCGGCGCACCATCCGCGCGACAAGGAGGAATGGGTGAAGCTCTTCAAGCGCACCTTCCGCTTTACCGGCGGAGAGACCGTGGGCGAGTTCCTCATGAGTATCGGCTATCTGCGGGGGGCGCACACGGAGAGTTGCCCGGTCCACCACCGTATTCTCGCCAGCCGCCCGCCCTGGGCCGGAGCCGCCGTGCCCGCTTGACGACTCTCGGTCCAGCGTCAATATTGTTTCTTGACCGAAGAAAAGCCGAAGCCGCCAAGGAGGAGTGCATGGAGCTTTCCCAGTGAGCCGTCGGATCGCAGGCCCCGCCGGCAAGCTCGCCGTGGACGATGGCGGAACCGGCGATTCTGTCCTCTTCGTCCACTCGGTGGCCGGAAACACGAGACACTGGTCCGCCCAGCTCGAGCACCTGCGGAAAACCCGGCGCGCGGTGGCGCTGGATCTGCGCGGTCATGGGAAATCGGATGCCGCCGGAAACGGCGACTACGCCGTCGAGGCGCAGGCCACCGACGTCGCCGCGGTCGCCGATGCACTAGGGCTCGAGCGCTTCGCCCTGGTGGGCCACAGCATGGGGGCCGGCGTGGCGCTGGCGTACGCGGGCGCCCATCCGGAGCGGGTCACCCATCTGCTCGTGGCCGATCCCATCGGCGACGGCACCCAAACTCCCGAAGCCGAGGTGAGGCCGTTTCTCGACGCGCTCGATTCGCCGGCGTACGTGGGGGTGATCGAGGAATACTGGAGCAGCATCGCCGGCTCCAACGGTGCCGTGCTCGAGCGGCTGCTCCGCGACCTGCGCGAAACGGCGCGAGAGACAGTCGTCCGCGGGCTCCACGCCGTAATGGCTTTCGATCCCCATCCGGCGCTCGCGCGCTTCCGCGGGCCGACGCTCGCGGTGGTGACACCCGCAAACGATTACTCGTACAGCATGCACCGGCTGGGCGGGGGTTTGCCGCACCTGGTAGTGGAAGGCACCGGCCACTGGCTTCAGCTCGACCGGCCGGCGGAGTTCAACCGGATACTGGATCGCTTTTTGGAGGAGTAGCGGGGCAGCGGGGCAGCATGTATGTCATCCCGAGGGAGCGCAAGCGACCGAGGGATCTTCCTAGCCGGGCTCAAGTATCTGCGCGCCACGTCAGCCAACCGGATCCGCCGCCCCCGCTCACGCCCTCAAAGATCCGCCTCACCCTTCACCTTTCACGCCCGCCTCCGCCCCGCGCTCACCGTAAAACGTCCCCACCCGCTCCCCCAGGTACGCGCAAAGCGCCGCCGCCAGCAGCGGCAGCCAGAAGCTCATCGCCTCGTACGTGGACGAGCTCACGACGCGGGTGCCACCGCTCCCGATGCCGATCGATCGCAGCGTGGAGCGCAGATGCGAATCGGTGTAGGTATTGACGATCCACCAGCCCACCACCAGGCCCGCGAGCGCCGGCGTCTTCGGCATGAAATGCGAGCGGAGCTGGCGCGCGACCGCGCGGCCGAAGCCGGCAGTTTCCGAGCGGACCCGGGCACTCCAGGCCGGGAGCGCCGTGCCGCCGAACGGCGCGACCCATCGCTCGCGGGCCCGGAGCACGCGCGCGATCTCGGCGCGGATCGCCGAGACCTCCCGTTCGAGCGGGCACCACACTTCGGGCGAGGCCGCGGCCAGTTCGCCGATCGCCTCGTAGCGTGGGCGGAGCGCGCGGCGGAGTAGCGATTGCCGGTGCCGCAGCACCAGACGGGCACACACGCCGCGCAGCACCACCATTGGCCTCATCCACGGTGCGGCGTCTGCCAGGTCGGCACGGTCGGCCTCCACGGTGGCGCGCCTCTCCGCTGTGAGCGCCTCGATGCGGCCGAGCGCCTCCGCGACCTCCTCTCGCAGCCGGCCCAGCTCCCGATTGCCGGCGATCGTCCCCGAGGCGGTGACTGCCTCGCCCAGACGGCGCAGCGCCAGCCGCTCCCTTCCACCCAGCCACGCACGGTAAAGCTCGAGCCGGACTTCGTGCAGTTGGGCCTGAAGGCGGACGAACATCGGGTGGCTCCGGGAACGAGTGGTAGCCTCCATGATGCAAGGAGCGTGAGTGAGCTGTTGGTGCGACCATAAGTCAATCTCTAACTCAGAGTTACAGGCTCCGGTCCCGGGACCATGGCCGGCTCGGGCCGCGCGTGGTGCGTGGCAATCTGCATGGCTGCTTGACGCACCCGGCTCCAGGGATACATTCGGTTTTAGGTACCGAACAAAAACCGAAGCCGGAGCGGCCGTGGTCCATCTTCACCTACATACCCACTTCTCCTTCGGGATCGGCGTCTCCAGCCCCGAGGTGCTCGCCGCCGCCGCCGTGGAGCGCGGGCACCATGCGCTCGCCTGCACCGACACCAACGGCGTCTACGGCGCCATCGAGTTCCAGCGCGCCTGCGACGCGGCCGGCATCCGCCCGATCCTCGGCGCGCACCTGGTCACCGACGAGGAAGAGACCCTCGCGCTGGCGAGAGACGAGCGGGGCTGGGGAGCGCTGTGTAGGGCAATAACGGCGATCCATTGGCAGGAGGGCGGTACGGCGGTACGGCTTTCCGCCACTCTCGCGCGCGATCGTGACGGCCTCGTCCTTCTTTCCCGCGACGTAGCCTTCCTCGAGCGCGTCATTGCCTCGAGCGGGCCGCGCGATCTTTACGCCGAGCTGATCCCCGGCAAGGAGCGCCACGCCGTGCTCGCCGCGGCGCGGCGACTCGGCCTCCCCGCGGCCGCCACCAACGCCGTCGTCATGGCCCATCCCGAGGACTGGGCCCGCCATCGGCTGCTGCGAGCGATCCATTTGAACACCACGCTCTCCGCGCTCGACGCTGCCCCGCTGCCCCGCTGCCCCACTGCCCCACGGGATTCCTGGCTCCGCTCAGCGGCCGACATCACCCGCCTTTTTCCCGACTATCCCGAGGCGATGCGCGCGGCGGCGGAGATCGCCGAGCGCTGCGAGTATCGGATCCCGGCGGGCCGGGTCGTGGCTCCGCGCCTCACCGACGTGGGCGACGCGCTCCAGCGCCTCCGCGCTCTCGCCGAGTCGGGAGCGCGGAACCGCTACGGCACCATTGCGCCGGTCACCCGGGACCGCCTGGAGCGCGAGCTCACCATCATCGGGGCCAAAGGCTTCGCGGACTACTTCCTGGTGGTGCACGACATCGTCAAGCATGGTCCCACCCACTGCGGCCGGGGTTCGGTGGCCAACTCGATGGTGAGCTACTGTCTCGGCATCACCCACGTCGAGCCGCTCGGCGCCGGACTCCTCTTCGAGCGCTTCCTCAACCCCGAGCGCAAGGACCCGCCCGATATCGACCTCGACTTTCCCTGGGACGAGCGCGACAAGGTGCTGGCCTACGTCTTCGAGCACTATCCCCGCCCCCAGGCGGCGATGGTCGCCAACCACAACTGCTTCCGGCTTCGCGGCGCGCTGCGTGAGGTGGCCAAGGTGCACGGCCGGCCCGCCGGCGAGATCCGCGAGGTGACCCGCCGGATTCCCATTTTCGAGGATATGCCGCTGGAGGAGACCATCACTTCACATCCAAACTTCCGCGAGCTCGACCTGCCGCCGAGCTGGCGCGAGCTGGCCCGGCTGGCCGAGCCGCTGGTGGGGATGCCACGGCATCTCTCACTCCACCCGGGCGGCGTCGTCATCGTGCCGACCGCGCTCACCGACTACGTCCCGCTCGAGCCGGCGGTCAAGACGCTCGATGATCATCCGGATCTCACGGTCCCCGTCATCCAGTTCGAGAAGGACGGCGCGGAGGACGCGGGGCTGGTGAAGATCGACCTGCTCGGCAACCGCTCGCTCGCGGTCATCCGCGACGCCATCGCGGCCGTCGGCGGGAACACCGGCCGGCTGATCGACTACACCTCCTCCGATGCCGGCGATGACGAGGCGACCAAAGAGCTCTTCCGCACCGGCCGCACCATGGGCGTCTTCTACACCGAGTCCCCCGCGTCGCGGCAGCTCTGCGCCCGGAGCCGGGCCGACACCTTCGAGCTGCTGGTGCTCAACACCAGCATCATCCGCCCCGCCTCCAACCGCTACATCCGCACCTATCTCGAGCGGCTGCATGGCGCGCCCTACGAGCCACTCGACCCGGTGCTGCGCGACACGCTGGCCGAGACTTTCGGCGTAATGGTATACCAGGAGGACGTGGTCAACGTCTGCCAGGTCTTCGCGGGGATGCCGCTCGCCACCGGCGACGGACTCCGCAAGTCGCTCTCCAAGAAGCGCCCGGCCAAGCAGCTCGCCGGCTACGCCGAGGAGTTCTTCACCGGCGCCCTCCAACGCGGGCGCGATCCCGAGACCACCCGGCGGGTCTGGGAGATGGTCATGTCCTTCGCCGGCTACAGCTTCTGCAAGGGACACTCGGCCTCCTACATCCAGGTGGCGCAGCACGCTTGCTACCTGCGCGCGCACTACCCGGCCGAGTTCATGGCGGCCGTGCTCGCCAACGGCGGCGGCTTCTATCACCCCTTCGCCTACGTGGCCGAGGCGATGCGCATGGGACTCACCATCCTTCCGCCCGACGTCAACGCCAGCGAGCTCCGCTGCACGGGGCGGGACCGCGAGGTGCGCGTGGGGCTGCAGTTCGTGAAGGGGCTGTCGGCGGATGGAGCGAAGCGGATTCTTGTGGCGCGGAGTGATTGGGGAGCGGACGGAGGAGTGCCCAGAGTAACGGCACCTCATCCCGAGCGCAGCGAGGGACCTGCTCAGCGGGCATCGAACCCATGCGGAGTAGGTCCCTCAGTCGATTCGCTCCCTCGGGACGAAGTGTTTCCCTTTGCAGCCCGTCCGCCGTCCGCCGTCCACCGTCCCTTTCGCTCCGTCTTCGACCTCCAGCAGCGCACCGCGCTCGCCGCCGACGATCTCCGCGCGCTCATCAAGGTCGGCGCGCTCAACTCGATCGCGGGCGAGTGGACCCGGCCGATGATGTTGTGGATGGTGGATACCGGTGGACGGCGGGGCAGCGGGGCAGCGGGGCAGCAACGGCACACCGGCGCTGTGTCGGTCAGCGGAGCAGTCTGCCCCCCTGC
>JACCSE010000064.1 GCA_013813145.1 Gemmatimonadales bacterium | reverse complement strand
GGACCGGACCGCCCGAGCTCTTGCCGTGCTGCCGCTGCCGGTGCCGCACCTCATCGCCGCCACTACAGCGGTGCTGGTGCTGGGACAGAGCGGCCTGCTCTCCCGAATAGGGGTCTCCGCCGGTTGGCTGACAGGCCCGGCCGACATGCCGGCGCTGGTGTACGACCGCGCCGGCATGGGCCTCATCCTCATGCTCGGCTGGAAGGAGTTTCCCTTCCTCGCGCTGGTCGCGTTCAGCGTGCTCGCCACCCGCGGAACCGCGCTGGAGGAGACCGCCCGAAGCCTCGGCGCGGGACCGTGGCAGCGATTCCTGCGGGTGACCTGGCCGATCCTCTGGCGAGGCCTGGCTCCGGCGGCCGTGGCGGTTTTCGCTTTCGCGGCGGGCTCGTACGAAGCGGCGGCGCTTCTGGCCCCGAGCGATCCGCTCGCGCTGCCGGTGCTCACCCTGGAGCGATACACCGACCCCGATCTCGGCCGCCGCGGCGACGCCTTCGTGCTCACCCTTCTGGGGCTCGCTCTCGCCGCGTCGGCGGTGCTGCTGCACGAGTGGCTCCGGCATCGCGTCGAGCGGCTCGACCGATGACCGGCCGAGTCGCGCGGCTGGCGGCGCTGGGCTTGCTGGGGTTGTCGGCGGCCGCACCGTTCGTGCTGCTCGCGCTCTGGTCGGTGGGACGCGACTGGTTCTACCCGGCGGTTTTGCCTCCCCGGTTCACCGCACAATCCTGGCGCGACCTGCTGGCCGGCGAGCGTCTCCTCGGCGCCACCGCGACGAGTCTGATTCTGGGCGCGGGCACCGGTGCCCTTGCCTGCGTCGCCGGCCTGCCGGTGGGGCGCTCGCTGGCGCGGCTCAGGGGCTGGCGGCGGCATGTCGGAGCCGCGCTCGCGTTCCTGCCGGTTGCGGCCCCGCCGATCGCGCTCGCCACGGGCCTCCAGTTCTCCTTCCTCCGACTGGGACTGGGTGGCACGCTTGCCGGCGTACTCCTGGCTCACGCCGTCCCCGCTATCGGCTACGGCTCGCTCTATTTCCTCGGCGTATTCGCCGTGTTCGACTCGCGGATCGAGGAGGAGTCGCGATCGCTCGGGGCCACGCCGAGGCAGACCTTCTTTCACGTAGTAGTTCCCCTCATCCGGCGACCGCTGGCCGATGCCTTCGGGCTCGGCTTTCTGGTGTCGTGGAGTCAGGTGCCGCTCACCTTGCTCGTCGGCGGCGGGCCCGTGCGCACCCTGCCGATCGAGGTGTTCGCGCTGGTGCAGTCGGGCCAGGACCGCCTGGCCGCGACCGGTGCGCTGGTGCTGCTGGCCCCCGCGATCGCGGCGCTGGCGGCCACCCGCCTGGCCGCGTCGCGCACCGAGGTGATGGCGGTGTGACCGAGGGCGGACTGCTGGTGCACCGGCTGCGGGCACCGTTCGGCACGGCGCCCGGCCTCGAGGACATCTCGTTCGAGGTGGCTCCCAGCGAGCGGCTCGCGCTAGTTGGCGCGTCGGGGGCCGGCAAGACCACGCTGCTCCGCGCCGTCGCCGGGCTCGGGCCCGGCACCGCGGAGCGCATCGAGGTCGCCGGACGCGAGGTCGGCGCCCTCCCGGCCGAGCGGCGGGGGGTGGTGTACCTCCAGCAGACGCCGCTTCTCTTCCCTCACCTCACGGTGGCGGAGAACGTCGCCTTCCCGCTCCGGGTCCGCGGCATACGCGGGTCTCGAGTGGACGCGGCGGTTGGTGAGGTGATGGAAGCGCTCCGGCTGGGTGGCCTGGCGGACCGCAGGACCCAATCGCTCAGCGGCGGCCAGCGACACCGGGCGGCACTCGCCCGGGCGATCGTTGCTCGCCCACCGGTGCTCCTGCTGGACGAGCCGTTCGCGTCGCTGGACCCGGTGCTTCGCCACGAGGTGCGCGAGGCGGTGAGAGTGGTGCAGGAAGGTTACCGGCCGGCGCTCGTCCTGGTCACCCACGACCTGGATGAGGCCGGCACGCTCGCCGACCGGATCGGCGTGCTGCTCGACGGCCGCCTGGCGCAGGTCGCACCACCCCGGGACCTGTTCACCAGGCCCACGAGTCTCGCCGTCGCGCGATTCCTCCGGCTGCCCAACTCGGTGCCGGGCACCATTCGCCCGGACGGCAGCTTCGAATCCGTCCTAGGCGTCCTCCCGGTGCAGGATCCGGCCGCTCCCGGTCCCGGGATCGCCTTCTTTCCAGCCGACGCCGTCAGGATCGCGGCGCATGGCGCCGTGGCCGCGTGTGTGGTCGAGCTCCGCTACCGGGTGCAGCAGACCACCGCCGTGGTCGCGCTGGGCGATGTGCGGCTGGAGGTACCGCTCGACGGCGGGCGCGAGCTGTCTCCAGGCGTCGAGGTGCGGCTCACCGTCCTTCCCGGGGCGGTCTCGGTCTTCCCGGCGCCATAGCGAACGGCCGCCTCGCCCGAGGGCGAGACGGCCGTCAGTCGCTCTGAACCGCGGGCTGCTTAGAACCGCAGGCCGAGGGTGATCGGGATCATGTAGGCAGTCGCCTCGTCCCCGGTCGTCGCGTCGACCGAACCCTTCAGGATCGCGTGGAACCGGGCATCCGCGAACAGCTTAGCGCTACCCAGGGCGAAGTCGAACCCGGCGCCGGCGTTGAGACCCACCTTGGTCTGGGAAGCCGACTCGCCGGCAACTGAGGCCTTCTGGTTGTAGACGCCGGCGCCGCCGAGCAGGTACGGGCGGACCGGGCTCACACTGGGGAACGCGAACACCGCGTTCGCCGTGGCGCCGATGATGCTGGAGTGGCCGTCGATACCGCTCTCGAGCCCGAACCGATTGTAGAACCCATCCACCTGCAGGCCCAGCGGGGCCACCGGCGGCTTGAGCCGGGCCACGGCCGTCACGTTCCATCCCATCGAGTTGAAGTCGCCGTAAGTGCCGGTTGGCATCACTGCGCCGGCGCCGACGCCGAAGCTCAAGCCCTGGGCATGCGCCGCCTGGGCGCTGAGGACCACCGCCAGACCAAGCGCGGCACCACGGATCATGCTCTTCATGGTCGCTCCCTCATGCTGGTGGCTGAAGGCGAAGCTCTCGCGGACACGGGGCGTGCCCCACCGGGGGCTTAGCAATCCGTTTGCCAGCGGGCTGTCACAGGCAAGGACAGCACAAGCAACGCATGGCAGCGCTTTGAGTTAGCGGTTTGTACCCGTTCTGATGACGGGGGGTGGCAGGGCGGGTTGGGGCCTAGAATGAGGGGGCTTGCAGGGCACGATGTAACCGGGCCGGGTGAGGTGCAAGCCGGACGCCAGCTTCATCCCGAGGTAACGCAGGGCTTTCAGGGTAACTCGCCCTATTTCGAGTAACCCGCCCTAAGAACCGAGGTACCGCTCCTCCAGCACCTGGAGATGATGCCGTACATGCCCCGCGACGACATACGCGAGCGCGCGCACACTCACCGGCTTGTCGCTGGCGATCCCCCGCCGCTCCCAGGCTCGCTCGGGCAGATGATCGAACAGCGCGAGCGTCGCCCGCCGCACATCACTCCACTCCGCTGTCAGGTCAGCCAGCGTGCGCTCGTCTGCGCGCACCTCGGGCGCATACGCGTTCTCGTCGAACCCCGGCAGCGGCGTGGCGTCCCCCCGAGCGATACGCAGCGCCCGGTAGGCGAAGATCCGCTCGGCATCGGAAAGATGCCCAACGATCTCCTTGATACTCCATTTTCCGGCCGCATAGCGGAACTCCCCACGGGCCTCGTCAATGCGGCCGAGCCGCCCCCGGACCTCGTCGAGCTGTTCCGCCAGGACCTCGAGAATGTCCTCCCCGTCCATAATCCGGCCGACATAGTCCGCAACGAACGTCGAATACTCATCAGCGGCAGGGCGCCTTAGGTGGGCCATCGTGGGGTAGGGGTGTGAGGAGAAAGCGAGAACGGCAAACGGAGAACGGTCAACGGGAATCTAGTGACTTGGAAGCTCGCCCGCTTTTCCCAGTCCCTCTCCAGTGTCATCCTGACCACGAGCGTAGTGAGGGGGAAGTAGCCGACGCGCCACTCCGGCTCCTTCGGTCGCTTGCGCTCCCTCAGGGTGACAATCGCCGGTATCCCGTTCACCCTTTACCGTTACCCATTCCTCACCTCTCTCACCACGTCACCGAATACTGCCCCCCCAGCGTCACCAGTGTCTCCGAGGCCCGGAGGTCGTCCGATGGGTCCGCGTCCGGCCACGCGATTCGGTGGCTGCTGAGTCCGACGTTCACTCCGAAATCGTCGAACACTCTGATCGCCGCGGTCAGCCGCTCGAGCGCGTCACGCCTGCGGGCGATGATCGCGCCGCCGCCGAACGCGAAGGTCTTTTCGGCGGTGATCGTGATCGGGTGGCGGATCGAGGTCAGGTTCCCGTTGACCGAGATCCGCGTGCTGGCGATCTGGAGCGTCTCCAGCCCGTCGGTGTGGATCCCGAACTGCGAGCTGGCGGTGACCCCCCGGAGCATCACGCTGGGCCCCAGGCTGAACCGGTACCCCGTCCGGGCGCTCGGAGCGCTGCTCGGCCGCTCCGCCAGCCAGTCGCTCCGGGTCATCCCCGCGTGCATGGCCACACCGTAGCTCAATCCTTCCGAGCGCCTGATCACGCGTGCCAGATCCAGCGAGCCACCGCGATCCGACCGGCCCAGGAAACCCTGGACTTTTCCGTTCCACCCGCTTGCCGCCCATTCGCCCTGCACCGTCCAGATGCCGCTGTTGAGCACCTCCTCGAACAGCACGGTCCGGTCGGCGCCGCGGATCGAGCGACTCGCGAAGACCGAGCTCAAGCCGGCGGTCAGTGCGACCGAGCGCTGGTTCCGCTCCGGGAGCGCGACCCCGATCTCGTGCACGAATTCGCGGCAGTGGCCCAGCCGGCAGGCGGCGATGCGGGCGGGCTTCTTCAGGAGGTTGAGGAGCTGTCCGTTCCGACGCTCAGCGTAGCGGGTGAGCGGCACCGAGTCGCCGAAGTCGGAGGTCAGCACGGCCACCAGCACCGGCCCATCGGTCCAGTAGCGATCCAGGCCGTTGGCCGACTCGAAGGCGATGCTGTCCGCGCCTGGGCTCCGGACGGTGAGCTGAGTCGGCTGGCCGGGACTGAGGCGGGCGGCGCTCATCTCCACCTCCACCGGGTCGGGTCCTCCGCCGAGCCGCGTGGTGTGCACCGGCATCGCACAGCCGAGGAGCGCCGCTCCGGCGCAGAGGGCCGGCGCGAGCCGGGCCCGAACGACCAAAAGTGCAAGCATACCCGCTGACTCCCTCCGGGCGCCGACCCGAACGAACGACCACTGCTGGATGTGACTGGAGATGGAGAGGCGCCGGCAGGAATGGCAATTCGCGGGCCGCTTGCAACTTTATACATGATAACGAACTAGAAGGTCGAACTCGACGCTTCCGCTGTTACGGCGCTACAGGGGCTCTGCCCGTGGGGCGAGGCTTGACTCGCCCGCGCGACGCAACGTAGCGCCCACGGCAGGGCTAGCGCGAGAGATCGGTGAGGCTTCCGGATATTGCTCGGGGAGACTTCAGTCGTCGCGCGACTGCCGCTTCTTCCGCTTGCGCCTGAGCGCCGCCGCCGCCTTGATCAGGCGGGC
>JACCSE010000192.1 GCA_013813145.1 Gemmatimonadales bacterium | reverse complement strand
CACCGAGTACGTGCTGGAGAGCGTCCGCGCCGGCGCCCACGGCTACCTGCTCAAGGACACCGCCGCCACCGAGTTGCGCGGAGCCATCCGCGCGGTACGCCGCGGCGAATCCTACTTCAGCCCGCCGATCGCGAGCCGGCTGAGCGCCGTGCTCCGCGGCGCGGTGGACCCAGGGGGGGACCTGCTCGGGCCACTGACCGCGAGGGAACGGCAGGTGCTGCTGGGGGTGGCGGAGGGACGCACCAACCGGGAGATCGCGCTCGAGCTGGGCATCAGTCACCGCACCGTGGAGACCCACCGTGAGAGCCTGATGCGGAAGCTGGGGATCCGGACGGTCGCGGGGTTGACCCGGGTAGCCCTGGAGGCTGGGCTGATCGGGCAGAGGGGCAGCGGGACGGCGGGGGAGCGGGGCGGGTAATGACGTGCTTGGCCGTTGCTGCCCTATGCCCTCCGCCCCGCTGCCCCTCCATCCCTCCGACTTATATTGACCCCATGAGCAACATCAAGACCGGCATCGTGATGATGAACCTCGGCGGCCCCGCCGACCTCGACCAGGTCGGGCCATTTCTGCTCGAGCTGTTCGCCGATCGCGAGATCATCCAACTGCCATTCCAGCGCTGGCTCGGGCCGTACATCGCGCGGCGCCGCACGCCCAGAGTGAAAGCGCTGTACGCCGGCATCGGCGGTGGCTCACCGATCCTACGCTACACCGAAGCCCAGGGTCGCGGGATGGTGGAACGCCTCGACCGCCTCTCGCCCGAGACCGCTCCGCACCAGTTCTACGTCGCCTTTCGCTACGTCCGGCCCAAGAGCGAGGACGCGCTCCGGGCGATGCAGGCTGACGGGGTTCGCCGGGCGGTGGCATTCACCCAGTACCCTCAATTCTCCTGCAGCACCACCGGCTCGAGCCTCAACGAGCTCTGGCGCGCCGCCTCGCGAACCGGACTGAAGGACGCGTTCGAATGGAGCATCATCGACCGCTGGGCTACAGACGACGGATTCATCGAGGCGATGACCGACACCGTGCGGGACGGGTTGGCCCAGTTCCAGCCGGCGGATCGAGGCCGGGTCGTCCTGCTCTTCAGCGCGCATTCCCTGCCGCTCGACGTCATCGACAGGGGCGACCCCTACCCGCAGGAAATCGGCGCCAGCGTGCAACGCGTGGTAGAACGCCTGAGCGCGCCCAATCCCTACATTCTGGCCTATCAGTCTGACGTGGGGCCGGTGCGCTGGCTGGGGCCGAGCACGGAGCGGGTGATCCGCCGGCTCGGCGCGAGGGGGGAGAAGCGGGTCCTGGTCGTACCCATCGCCTTCACCAGCGACCACATCGAGACCTTGTCGGAGCTGGATCGGGAATACGGCGAGGTAGCGCACCGGGTGGGGATCACCCAGTTCCGCCGAGCGCCGGCGCTCAACGAGCGTCCCCGCTTCCTGGACGCGCTGGCCGATCTGGTACACCGGCACCTGCGGTCGGGCGAGGTCTACGGAACCCAGTACCTCCTCCGTTGCCCCGGCTGCGCTAATCCGCAGTGTCGTAACATCCTCAATCCGATTTCGGGGTCAGCGCCGGAGCCGCGCTCGACACGGCCCGACCCTGCCTTGGGGGCTCGCCTCTAGGCCAGGTCACGTTCCAGGGACGGCCGTGGTGCAGGTTGCAGCTCCTTCGATCTCGGAGCGACACCGTGGTATCCCGCCGGCATCTGGTCGCACGGTGCATTTCGCTTGGCGCCCTCTCCCTCCCGAGAGGGATCACGGCGCAAACCGTGATCCGCCCTCAGCCTTCGGCGCTCTGGGTGTCCCCACCCAGGCATCCCACCCAGCCGCGACCTGGTCATCGAAATCCGCGGAGACGCGGGGCGCTGTCGGGGGCACTCTTGGACTCTGATCGGGGCCACAGCCGGTCGCGAGGCCGACCAGGAGGCGGCCGCGATCGTCAGCGCGGGGTGACGACTCGCTTTTCCGGGCTATCCCGAAGGCGCAAACCGTGGGGGAGCTGCCCTCGACTGGAGCAAACGCTCGGTGAAATCCTGGCGCTCGTGCAGCTCGGCCAGTTCCTGGCGCGCCAGCAGAGATTCCTCCTCCAGGACTCGTAGCCGATCTTCAGCCGCCGGGTTCAAGCCCGGATCGAGCGAGGGGCGGCGCTCGATCCGACGAGCCAGGGCCAGTCCCATCCGCGCGAAGACCAGGCCGGCCGTCGCGATCAACGTGATCCGCACCGCTTCGACAAGTCGTGCCCGGGTCGCGTCGCGGCAGATCGAAGGCCGTTTGGGCATCCCCCTCTGACGGCGCAACTCCCCCATGCAGCCACAGACCCAGCCCGCAGAGGGCCTGCCGCATCATGCGCATGCCTGCCATAGGCTGAAAGCACCACACGGACCTCACGTCGACCCGTCCACCAACCAGCGATTACAGGTCCGAATCCGGCAGGCGCAACCGCCGCGCGGGTGCTAGGCTAGGCGACCCTCCAGTGAGGACGACGCTCATGCGGATTACGCCTCTCTTCCTCAGGACCCGTAGCGCCGGCGACCGGAATCGCCAGCCGCCCGAGGCCGACGAACCCGCGTCGGTCGTTCAGATGCTGAATCAGCAGTACATCGCTGCGGTGCGCACCAACGATGCGCGCTGGTTCGAGGAGCACCTGGCCGGGGAGGCGGTCATCGTCCTGGGCAATGGGCGGAGGATGGGGAAGCCCGAGTTCCTGGCCATGCTGAAGAACGAGCCGAAGAGCTATCGGTCCCTCGACTGCCGCAATGTGACGCTGCGCGTGTTCGGCGCGATAGCCCAGGTCGACGCCGACGCGATCTGGCAGCTCAGCGACGGCAGCACCGGGGTGTCGCGCTACATCGATACCTACGCCTGGCTGGAATCCCGTTGGCAGGTGATCTCGGCGCAGGTGACCGCGACGCCGCAAACCGTCTCGCGTGAATGACGGCGCGCATGCTCCCGGCCCGACATTCCGCGCGGATGGCCGCGGCCTGGCTGCTGGGACTGTACCTGGCCAACATGTACGTGCGAGCGGGGTCGAGTAAGCTCGATGGAGACGGATCCTGGGCCCAGGCCTTCGCTCAGCGGGGCTATCCGCCCTGGTGTGGCGTTCTCATCGGCGGAGTCGAGATCATAGGCGGCGCCACGCTGATCGTCCCCTGGCTGGCTCCGTACGGCGCCTTCGTGCTCTGCGTCATGATGGCCGGAGCGGGAGGGAGCCTGGCTCATGGTCAACGATGGGCGGAGGTTGGGTGGGTCACCATCTACGCGGCCGGCCTGACATGGATTGCATATGAGTGGCGCTGGGTGCGGTGGGACCGCGAAGCGCCGGCCGATGGTCTCTAGGCGGTTCGCTCGTCGTCCACCCGGAGATTCCGGCTCACCGGATAAAGCACTCGCCGCACGAGCCGTTCGGCCATCTCGCGAACGACCTGGCGCTCGAGGTCGGAAAGCCGGTCGAGGCTGGCGAGGGCTCGATCGGCCTCTTCCCGGGCGAGCTCAGAGCCGAGCCGGTGAAGCTCCGCCAGTTGCGGAGCCGCCGCCCGCGCGCGAAGGCTTTCCTCCAGCCGGGCCAGCTCCTCAGCCAGAATCCGCTCGGCCTCGGCCACAGCGATCGACGGCTGTCCCGCCGCGGGGCAGCGGAGCTGCTGGAGGTCGTCCAGGTTGAAGAGGCGGACACCCGGGAGCTTTCTGGCGGAGGGCTCGACGTTTCGCGGCACCGCGAGATCGAGCACCACCAGCTCGGAGGCACGCGCTGCCGTGGTATCCGCCAGGTCGGTGGCCCGAACGATATGATGCTTGGCGCCGGTAGTGACGAACAGGAGATCGGCGCAGGCGACGAGCGCCCGGAAGTCCTCCCAGGCGCCGGTCCTCACCATCCACTTGGACGCCAGAGCCGACGCGCGCTCCGCCCGACGGTTCACCAGCGTCACCCGGGTCACTCCGCGCTCGACCAGCGCCCGCATCACACCATCGGCCACTTCGCCGGCGCCGAGCACCACGGCCGTGGCGGAATTACCCTGGGGAAGGGCGTCGAGGGCGACCTCGACCGCGGCCGAGCTCACCGAGGCCGGATGCTTGCCGAGGGCAGTTTCCCGCCGCACTCGGCGGCCCGCCGCGATGGCAGCGCAGAAGGAGGCGTCGAGCTGGCGGGTACTGGTTCCGGCCGTGTGCGCGGTCTGATGGGCCCGGCGGACCTGGCCCAGGATTTCAGTTTCGCCAAGAATCTGGGAATCGAGTCCGGCGGCCACGCTGAAGAGATGGCGAGCGGCGGCAGCCCCGTCGAGCCGGGTGAGTACGGTGCCGAGGTCGATCCCTCTGGCCCCAGCGAACTCGCGGAACCAGGGCTCGAGGTCGTCGCCGCCCGACCAGTAGATTTCGAAGCGATTGCAGGTGGAGAGAATTGCGGCGGAGCGGCCGGCCAGACGTTGCCGTTGCAGCCACGCGGCCGCGTCGTCCGGAGTGAGGACCAGGTGCTCCCTCACCCTCACCCCGGCCGTATGATGGCTTACGCCAACGACATGCAATGGCAGCTCGAGCGGCACGTCAGTACGCTACCCTCGCGCCCGGGACGGAGCAATCGGGGAACTTCCGGACCCCGGTCCGTAGGATTACGGGCAGGTCCTACAGTTGGGTCTTGCCCGCCGATCCCTCCTCGCCATCTTCCGATCCATGGGGCCTCCGTGAAAAGAGACGAGTTCAGCTTGCCACCCGGGCGGGCCGCAGCCCGTGACCGCAATCACCCGGCTCAACTCACCACGAGGATCTTGCCCGCCGGTTCCGGATACCACCGGAAGGTCCCTTGCTGCGCTGGGGATGACGTAGGTCTCGTTCACCCCGCCTGACCGCGCCGCGGCCGCCGCACTGCCCGCCGCTCGGGAACCAGCCGGGCCACCAAACTGAACGGCAGCCCCATCACCTCCCGGACGCCGGGGACGCTCGAGAGCGCTCGGAGTGGAACCCGCGCATGGGCTCTCATCTCCTGCAGAACGGCGCTGACCACTGCCCGGTCCTGTCCGGGTTCGTGTCGGGCGACCGCGAGGAGTCGGTGAACGGCGTAGAGGCCGATCCCGACCGAGGCGGCCCACAGGAAATCGAGTCCGTGGAAGTCGAGCGGGCGCAGTGCCATCGCGGCGTCCTCGCCCCAGGTCGACCTCCATTGCACCGTGATGGTGAACCGCTGGGTCTCCAACCAGTCGGCCGAGATCCCAGCGAGGAGCGGGGCCAGGGCGGAACCCACACCGGAGATGAGGGCGTTGGTGGCGAGATACGCGGCAGCCTCGCCGCGGGGCGCCACCTGGAGCGCCAGGGTGCCGGTGCCGAGGTTGACGCCGGCGGCGGCGAGTCCGGCGAGTGCGTGCACCAGGACGAGCAGCGTCAGGATGAGCCCCCGAGAGGTGAGCAGGTCGATAAACGGCCAGGCCGCGACCGTGAGCAGAAACAGCGCGCCCGACACCCGCATCACCGTCCGGAGGTCGAACCGGTCGGCCACCGCGCCCCAGGAGCGGAAGGCGAGCGCCGTCATCGCCTGTGAGAGCACGGTCAGTCCCACGACCCAGGCCATCGGCAGCCCGAAGCGGCGCAACAGATAAACGCTGAAGAAGGGAGCGATGAGGTTGGCGGCGAATGTCCAGCAGGCGAGAAAGATCATCACCGGGCGGAACTCGCGATGCTGGAGCGGGGCGCGGAAGACGTCCACCCAGGGCCGGCGGACGGTCTCCGGCATCACCGGCTCGGGAATCCGAGCGAGGAAGAGCAGCCCGATGGCCCCCACCAGTACGCC
>JACCSE010000054.1 GCA_013813145.1 Gemmatimonadales bacterium | reverse complement strand
GTGTGGATCTCGACGATGTCGGAGAGCCGGTGGGCGTAGCCTCCGGCGAGCGTCAGCACGACGGGAAGGCGCCGGCGCCGGCAGGCACGGAGCACCGAGCGGTCCCGGGCGCGGAGGCCCGCGATGCTCACACCCAACCGGCCGAACCGGTCGTGCAGGTAGGGGTCGGCCCCCGCGAGATAGAACACCAGATCGGGCGTGGCGCGCTCGAGCACCGGCTCCAGGTTCTCGGCGAGGGCGCGAAGATACGGCTCATCGGCGGAACCGTCGGGCAGCTCGAGGTCGAGCGTGCTGCTCTCGCGGTGGAAGGGATAGTTCTTCTCGCCGTGCATGGAGAAGGTGAACACGTCCGCGTCCTCGGCGAAGATCCGGGCGGTGCCGTTCCCCTGGTGCACATCGAGGTCGAGCACCGCGGCGCGCACGATCCGCCCCTCCGACTGGAGGACCCGGATCGCGAGCGCGACGTCGTTGAAGACGCAGAAGCCCTCGCCGTGGCCGGCAAAAGCGTGATGGGTGCCGCCGGCCAGGTTGATGCCGAGTCCCGTCTCCAGCGCATCGCGCGCGGCCTCGACGGTTCCCTGCGCGGTGTGCAGAGAGCGTTCCCTCAGCTCGGGGCTCCAGGGAAAGCCCAGCCGCCGGATGTGGGCCGGGGACAACGTACCCTCCAGCACAGAGTCGACGTACGCCGTCGTGTGCACCAGTTCGAGCGCCCAGCGCTCAACCCGGTCGGGCTCCGCGATGCCTGTGGCGGGGAGCAGGCCGCGAGAGACGACGGCGTCGCGGATCGCGGCGTACTTGGCGATCGGGAAGCGATGGGCGCTGGGCAGGGGAACAGTGAAGCGGGCGGAGGACCAGGCGCGTGGGGTGGACATTGAGGATGGCTTACTTCATCCCGAGCGAAAGCGAGGGACCTTGCCCGGGAATAGATCGAGCGATGCGCGAGCAAGGTCCCTCGCTGCGCTCGGGATGAGGTAGGCGCGCACCGCTCGTTTCACAGCAACACCGCCAACGCCTCCGCCACCTTCCTCACCGCCGTCTCCTCTTCCGCCGTGAACGGATCCGGCTCGTCGCTGTCGACGTCGATCTGACCGAGGATCGCGCCCCCTCGGCGTATCAGCACGACCAGCTCGGAACGCGTCCAGGTGTTGCAGGCGAGGTAGTTGTCGATGGCGCGCACGTCCGGCACGTTCTGGTCGCGGCCGGTGGACACCGCCGTGCCGCAGACCCCCTTACCCACCGGAATCCGGGTGTGGTCGGTGTCCCGGCCAGCGTGGGCCTCGAGCACCAGCTCCTCGCCGTGCAACATGTAGAGATAAACCGAGGTATAGGGCGGACCCGCGGCCCGCATCCGGTCCGCGGCGGTGCGCAGCAGCTCCTCCCGGCCGGCATCGCGGGCAAACGCGCCCCGCAGCGCGGCGACCACCCGGTCGGCGTCGAGCACCGGCATCCTAGCCTCCGCGGGTGCCGAGCGTGGCCCGGACGGTGGTCACCTGGGGGCCTCTCCGGATCACGATGTCCACGGTGTCTCCCGGCTTGTGGCTTCTGAGCGCGTCGGTCATCGCCTGGAGGTCGGGGACGAGCGCATGCCCGATGCGGGTGATGATGTCGTCTCCGCGGAGGCCGGCTTTCTCGGCCGGGCTTCCCGCCCGCACGCCCACCAGCCGGACGCCACCCGGGTTGTCGGTCATGTCGGGAATCGTGCCGAGGTACGCGCCATATCCCGGGGTCACCGCGGTGGTGGTGGAGCCCACCGCGGGCGCCGGTTCCGCGGCGAGGTCCACCGGTGTAAGCCGGGTGTGGCGGTTGGCCAGGGCAGTGACCAGGCCCAGGGTGAAGTCGCTGAGGCGGTCGAAGCCCTCGAGGTTGATCTTCTGCCAGTCGTCGGTCGTGCGGTGATAATCCTCGTGTAAGTCGGTGAACAGGTGCAGTACCGGCCGGCCGACCGCGTAGAAGGAGGACTGATCGCTCGGTCCGTATCCGTCGCCCAGAGCCTTGAGATCGAAGCCGGCATGCCAATTGAGCGAATCGAGGAGGGTAGGGAACTCCCTGGCCGTGCGCACGCCGTAGACGATCAGCCGCTTGTCCCGCATCCGTCCGACCATGTCCAAGTTGATCATCGCCATGATCCCGCTCAACGGATAGATCGGCTCTTTCACGTAGTGCGCCGAGCCGAGCAGCCCGAGCTCCTCCCCGCTGAAAGCGATGAACAGCACGGTGCGCGCCGGCGGCGAGTGGGCCAGCCGCTCCGCGATCCGGATGAGCATCGCCGCGCCGGAGGCGTTGTCGTCCGCGCCGTTGTGGACCTTGCCGGTGCTGTCGGGATCGAGGCTGCCGAAGCCGCCGAGTCCCAGATGATCGTAGTGCGCGCCGACGATGACCGTCTCGTTGCGGAGCACGGGGTCCCGCCCCGGTAGGAGACCGATGACGTTCTTGCCCCGGAGCCCGCCCACGTGCGCGTGCTGAGCTACCGGGGCCTCCTTGGCCACCGTAAAGGTCTGAAACCACCCGCCGGCCGCCGACTGAAGCCCGACCTGCTCGAAGCGCCGCGCCAGGTAGGCCGCGGCCGAGTCGGCCCCGGCCGAACCGGTCATGCGACCCCCTAGCCGGTCGTCGCTGAGGTGGCGGATGTCATCGATCGCGGTTACGCGGGGCGGTGCCGGGGTCGCCACCGCCGGGGTCTGCTGGGTGCCGAACTGGAGCGCCGCCAGCGGTCCGGGGGCCACCACCGCCATCGCCAGAGCGATCGAGATGAGTGAGGTCGCCGTCATGATGCCGTGAAAAATACCACCGCCGGCTCAGCGGGGGACGAAATCGGTGTCGGGTCCTAGGCCGCGGGCGAAGGCCGCGAGCAGGCGCGCGGTGCGGTCGAGGTCTTCAAGAGCGATCATCTCGTTCGGGCTGTGCATGTACCGGTTGGGCACCGAGACCAGGGCGGTGGCCACCCCGCGGTGCGCGTTGAAGATCGCTTCGGCGTCGGTGTGAGTGTCGCGGGAGGCGGCCTCGATGCCGTAGGGGATGTTTTGCGCCTCGGCGGTGGCGGCGAGTCGCTCGAAGACCATCTCGCTGACCGAGGCTCCCCGGGAAAGCACCGGTCCGCCGTCGAGGCGATAGTCGCCGTGCTTCCGCTTGTCGATACCAGGGTAATCGGTCGCGTGAGTCACGTCGATCACGATGGCGACGTCGGGCTCCAGCGTGGCGGCCGAGGAGCGGGCCCCGCCGCCGGTCGCGGCGATCTCCTCGCGCGTGGTCGCCACGGCAGTCACGGCCGGCGCGGGCCGGGCACCGTCCTGGGCGAGCAGGCGCACCGCCTCGAGCACTACATACGCGCCGATCCGATTGTCGATGCAGCGGCTGACCAGGCGGCCGTTGGGAAACTCCAGGACCCCGGCCGCGAGCACGCCAGGGTCGCCGATGCGAAGCTGCCTCTCGGCCTCTTCCCGGCCGGTCGCGCCGATGTCGATCCAGAGGTCCTCGACCTTGGAAACCTTGTCCCGGTCGTCCTTGTCCATGAGGTGGATCGCCTTCTTGCCTACGACGCCGGTCACCGGTCCCTTCCGGCCCAGCAGGCTGACCCGCTGTCCCACGAACACCTGATGGTCCCACCCGCCGATGGTATCGAAGCTGAGGAAGCCGCCGTCGTCGATGTGGGTGACCATCACCCCGATCTCGTCGATGTGTCCAGCCAGCATGAGGCGGGGGCGGCCGCCGGGGTTGAGGACGGCGAAGGAGTTCCCGCTGACGTCGGCCCGAACCTCGTCGGCGAACTTTTGGGCTTCGGCCCGCCACAGCCGAGCCGGCGCGGCCTCGAACGCGGAAGGGCCCGGGGTGTCCAGGAGTGATTTGAGAAAGGCGAGCGACTCGGGAGTCATGAGCAGTGGGCTGGAGGGGACGCCGAAGGTCGCGGGATTACCGCTCGAACAGCCGGCTCGGGCGATAGGTGCCGAAGAACAGGAGGCCGGTGAAGGTGGCGAGGAGTGCCCGGAAGTCGCGGGTGAGCAGGTAGGCGACGGTGCCGAGGATGGCGGGCGCCTCGACCAGGGCCCACACCAGCATGGCCTTGCCGAGATTGATGCGCCACCAGTCGTCCTGCGACATCCCGTGTGCCGGCGGGGAAAGCCGGTTGACGGTGAACATGGCGCCGCCGAACAGGGTCGCGCTCGCCAGAAACAGGGCGATGTAGAGCACCCGCCGATCGGGCAACATGGAAACCGGCAGGGCGGTCTGCTGGGCCACATACCAGGACACCAGCCAGAAAAGCACCACCCCGAGCACCAGGCTCCCGTGGATGATTCTCGCGCTGATTGTCGGCGACACCGGGGAGCCGGGCGGCATGCTAGCGGCTGGCCACCCGATAGAGGATGAACCCCAGGCCTGCGAAGACGGCGAGCGAGATGACGTCGCTCTGGGCGAAGACGCCGAGCCGGCCCTGCAGCCCCACCACATGAGCCAGGTAGTCCGCGGCGGGCACCTGTGCCGACTCGGCGCGGCTCACCAGCGCGGCCGCGACGCCGGCGATCACGATCCCCGCGATCGCCCCGCCGGCGATGAGCCCGCTGGAGAAGAGCACCCCCGGCCCCGACTCCACCTCGACCATCGAGCGCTCGCCGCCCCGGCTCCGCCGGTCGATCAACCAGCGCACCACTCCGCCGGCGAACATGGACGCCGAGGTGGAGATCGGGAGGTACACCCCTACCGCTATGGGCAGCGATAGGAGGCCCATGAGCTCGATCGAGACGGTGAGGAACACCCCGATGAGCACCAGGCCCCAGGGCAGCTTCTGGGTCAGAATGCCGTCGGTCACCAGGGCCATGATGGTGGCCTTGGGTGAATCGAGCTTGGTCACGGGATTGCCGTCGATTTCACGCACCCGCCCGCCGATCCCGGGGTCCACCAGGAAGGCGACCTCCCGGCTCCCGGGGTCCACCAGGTATTTCCCCGGCTGGACCCCCTCGACCGGCACGTTCACCCGCACGACATCCCACTCTTGGCCGGCGTGACTCATCCGCTCGCCCGATGCCGTGACCGATCGGTCTGCGGCATCCGGGGCGGCTGCTTCCAGGGTCACCCCCGGGTGTGACTCGGGGACGATGTTGGTGTAGGTGTTGTTGAGCAGCGTGAGGGTCCAGCCGATCGCCAGTGCGGACGTGACCGCGCCCACCACGATCGCGATCTGTTGCCGGCGGGGGGTGGCTCCGACGAGGAACCCGGTTTTCAGGTCCTGGCTCGTGGTGCCCGCGAGTGCGGCGGAAACGGCGATCACCCCGGCGATCGATATCGCCCCGACCCGGTGATCCACCCCGGTCCACCCGATCAGCAGGAAGATCGAGGTGGTGCCGATGAGGGCCGCGATCGGCATTCCGGAGATGGGGTTGGCGGTCACCCCGATCTGGCCGGTGATGCGGGAAGAGACCACGGCAAAGAAAAATCCGAACACGACGATGAGTGCCGCGCCCAGCAGATTCACCGCGAGCTGGGGGAGCAGCGTGAGGACCAGCGCGAGCACGCCCGCGCCGACCGGCGTGACCCAGATCGGCAGGTCGACGTCGGTGCGGAGCCGGGTGGCCCGCTCGTCCAGGCTGCCGCGGAGGTCCTGGAACCCGGACCGAAAGGCCGAGACGATCGTGGGGAGCCCGCGGATCAGCGCAATGATCCCTGCCGAGGCCACCGCGCCGGCGCCGATGTAGAACACGAACTCCGCCCGAACCTCACTTGGGCTCATGTCGGCGATCAGCTTGGTCTCGGCGAAGATCGGGCTGGTCAGTCCGGAGCCGAAAAGCTTGATCGCGGGGATCAGCACCAGGTACGCCAGGCAGCCGCCCGCAAAGAGATACCCGGCGATCCGCGGCCCGATGATGTACCCGACTCCGAGCAGCTCGGGCGAGACCTCCGCGGAGACCGAGGCGCCTTGATAGGTGCGTGAGGTCCAGGTCGGGTACTCCCGCCATGCCTTGAGCCCGGCCATGAAGAACTTGTAGCCGAACGCGAGGCCGAACGCCTGGAAGAGCCGCTTGGCTTGAACTCCGCCCCGCTCTCCCGCCACCAGCACCTCGGCACAGGCGGTGCCTTCGGGGTAGGTCAGCCGCCCGTGCTCCTTCACGATGAGCGCCCGCCGGAGCGGGATCATCAGGAGGACTCCCATCACGCCGCCGGCGACCGCGATGATCGCCACCTTGCCAACCGTCAGATCGTAGCCCATCAGCAGGATGGCGGGAAGCGTGAATACGACCCCCGCGGCGATCGACTCACCCGCCGAGCCCGTCGTCTGCACGATGTTGTTCTCGAGGATGGTGGAGCGCCCGAGAGTGCGGAAGAAGGCGACGGAGAGAACGGCGATGGGAATCGAGGCGGAGACGGTCAGGCCGATCTTGAGCGCCAGGTACACGCTGGAGGCGGCGAACACGATGCCGAGGATCACCCCGAGCAGCACCGCGCGAAGCGTCAACTCGGCAGGTGACTGGCTCGGGGGGACGAACGGTTGAAAGGCCGAGCCTTTCGGAGTCGGGGCGGTGACGGTCGCCATACGAGGCCGTGAGGCTAGAGGTGGACGGTGTGACCGGAGAAACAAGGGGCGCGCCGAAGGCGCGCCCCCGCTCGTGCGAGACTGCGCGGCGAGCTTCCCAGCTACCTCAGACGCTTCTCTCCACCGAGGTAGAACGGATTCATCACCGCCTCTGGGTCGAAGGGCACGAAAGGCGCCCAATGTTACGTCCGATCCAGGATCCTGGCAACCTCGGCGTGCGAGCTGGCACTGCAAAGACGTGCGCCCCGACCGATGGTGGCGGCATGAGCGTAATCCTCGCGCCCCCGTGAGCATGGTCACGGCGCTCCGCCTACGTTTCCGCTACCCTAGTCATCGAGATCGTGTTGTTGTCGCTCGTCGCGTCACGCTTGGTTCACCAGGCCGGAGCCTCCGGCCGGCGGAGCTCACTCTCCCGTGGAGGGCCGTATGCTCTGGACGATCTTCGTCATCCTGCTGGTGCTGTGGCTGCTCGGAATGGTGTCGTCGTACACTCTCGGCGGGTTCATTCACGTCCTCCTCGTGATCGCCCTCGCCATCGTGCTGATCAGAGTCATCCAGGGACGACGCCCGGTCTAAGGCCGGCGACGAAAACCAACGAGGCCGCGGATGCGATCCGCGGCCTCGTTCGTCTGGGCGACACAGGCGTGGCCCTACCGGTCCTCGGCGGTCGAGTCCGTCGCCACCAGTTCCGGCACCCAGGCCGGACGCGGGCTTTCGTCGCCGCCCATCTGCACCGGCGGGATGGCTACCGAATCCGCCGGGATGACGACACCGTTGGCCCCCAACTCGCGGAACAGCTTCCACTGCTCTTGCCGCGCCGACCACGGCCGCGGCCCGTTGTACATCAGGGAGACCAGCAACGTCCCCTCCGGCAGCCCCAGATAGCCTACTACCGTGGACACCTGGCTGAGGGTGCCGGTCTTGGCCCGCACCACACCTTCGGCCGGAAACCCGGTGTTGAGGCGCCGGAGGGTGCCGGTGCCATTGGCCGGAAGAAGCTGAGGGAAGTTGTGCCCCGCCGCCGTGCCCGGGAACTTGGCTAGATAGCTGACGAACGCCGCGGGCATGACCCGGTCATCGGAGGAGAGCCCGCTGCCGTCGGCCAGGTAGACTCCGTCGGTGGAACCGATGACTTGGTGCACGTGGTCGGTCAGCCGCTGGGACGCGCCGGTCCGGCCGCCCGCCCACTGGAGGAGCAGCTCAGCGCCGAGATTGAGGCTCCGGCGGTTGATCTCGCTCGCCAGCGAGTCCAATGGGGGAGAGGCGACCTCCGCGAGAATCTGAGCGGCGCCTTCGGCCGGGACTCGTTTGCGGGGCGCCCGGTTCCAGCTGATTCCGGCCCGGGTAAGGGCGGAACCCCATACCGCATTGAGCACGATTTTGGGATCGGAAGCGACCGCCGTGAGCCTGCGCGGCGCCGCCCGCACCCCGATCGTCCCGCTCACCAGCCATCCCCCATCGGCCCGCTTGGACATCCTCAACCGCGACCGGCGCCCGGAGCGGGTGGTGGCGCTGACGGTCACCAGCGAGGTGATGCCGCTCGGCGCGGTCTCCACCAGCCGGGCGCGGTAGCCGACCTTTGCTCCGGGCCGTACCGTGAGCCAGACGATGTTCTCGTGGACGGTGAGCGGCCCCACCGGAGGGGCGAAGAGCCGGCCGCGGTGGCGTTCGGACCAGGCCGCCGGGTAGATGGCGTTGGCCGGTCCGTCCGCGCTTTGGACCTGGAGAGGGCCCGACAGTTTCCGGATACCGCCGCTGGCGAGTTGGAGCGCCAGGTCGTAGAGCGTGGGGCCGGATCCCTGGGCCCGCTCCAGCGAGGGGTCGCCGTTGAGCTCGAGCGCCCACGAACCGATCCACTCGCCGCTGTCTAGATCCAGCTCCCCGGAGCCGACCACCCGGGTGGCCCGCCGGGCGGTACCGCCGAGCACGCTGCGGGCGAATCCGGTGGTGAACAGCTTGACCGTGGAGGCCGGCACGAGAGGGTACCTGGGGTTCACGCTCCAGAGGATCCGGCCGGACGGATCCCCTATCGCGATGCCCCACTGACCGGGCGCCCTGCGAGAGGCGGTCTCATACCAGTCCGCCATGCGCTCGGAGAGCCAACGCGCGTCGGTCTGAGCCCCGGCGGATGACGCGGAGCCAAGCAGCAGGACGGCGAAGCACGCGAGCCGTCCAGAGCGCGATAAGCGGGACGAAAAGACCACGAGTATTCCTGACGCTGTTGTGTTGCCGCGACTTGTGTCGAGTGGATCCAGACCGGCCACTGCGGAAGTGAACAGCGGAAGCCCCGGCGGAATGTCTACCGGTTGGCGCCAATGTCAACCTTAAGGCGCGTCGAGCCAGGGCTTTATACCGCTATTATCCTCCGGCCGGTTCCGGTAGCACCATGCCGGGCGAGGCGGCTGGCTGGCGAAGGAAGCAAGACCCGGGCCCCCAACGCCGTCCGGTACGGGTGACACAAGTCACCGCCCGGCACGGGGCAGAGGGTAACCTTTCCCCAACACTCAGGAATGGGCGACGGTACCTGAGGCCGGCGCTGCGCCGGGACGCGGAGCGAGCCGAAACACTGACATTTGTCGATCTGAGGAGGTCGAATGCGAATCAACACTTCCGCACGCTTTGCCACTGCCATCCTTCTGGCGGGGGCGCTGGCGTGCGCCAGCAACAGCGCGCGGGTGGATGATGAGACCGCGGCCGCGCCGGGTGATACCACCACGAGCGATACGAGTATGACCGAGGCGCCCCCCGGATACAGCGGGATGGAGCGCGACACCTCCATGACGCCCGACAGCGCGGGTGCGGCGGTGGACACCTTCCTGCAGGAGCAGGGAACCGGGGTCCCGAGCGATACGGCGGGCTATGGCGGGTTCGAACAGCCGGATACCAGCGGGACCGCGGGGCAGACCGGCTACGACACCACCGGCACGACCGGGTATGATACGACCGGCACGACCGGCCAGACGGGCTACGATACCACCGGCTACGGCCAGCAGCAGCCCGGCGAGACCGGCACCGACACCACCGGGATGGCGCAGGATTCCAGCCAGTGGCATCCGGATTCGACCGCTCCCTGAAGCGCTCGGAGCGGAATATTCAATCTTGCCTCGGGGGCGCTTCTGCGCCCCCGAGGCGCGTTTCGCTCGGAGCTCGGATGAGTTGGCGAGTGGCATGGTGCGTCACGGTGGCCACGTTGGGGGTGTGCTCGGTCGCGAGGGCGCAGGTGCTCGACAGCTCAGCGGCTGCCGCGGTGGGCGTGTACCGGCCGGCCCAGCCACCGCCCGGCGCGGTCACTGGACGTGATACGTCGGCCACCGTACGCGACACTACCGCGGCACCTCGTACCACCGCGGCGCCGGATACGGCTGGGACGCCCTCGGACACAACGTCTCGGCCCAGGGTTCAGGAAAGCGCCGACTCCGTCCAGAATCCGGGGGGTCCGGGGTCTCGGGACACGAGCCAGCCCGACACAACGGGTGCGGGTGGCGCCGGAGGCGACACGATCTCGATCGATCCCGACCTGCCCGTCGCGGAAGACACCAGCCTGACGGCGAGAATGGATGTACGCCGGGGTGGGGGGTTGAGGCGCTTCGAGTTTCCCGACCTCCGGAGCACCGCGACCTCGACCGGCCGATACACCGTCTTCCTGAGCCTGATCGATCGATCCAACCTGCGCGACCGACTGACCGGCGACAGCGCTCTGACCGTGCTGGCGCCGACCGACAGCGCGTTTACCCGGCTCCCTGCGAGCGACTTTGCCCGCCTCAATAATGATTCAACCGTTCGGCAACGTTGGCTGGAGACCGTCCTGCTGGACGGGAGCCTGGGTACCCGGGATCTGCTGCAGGCGGGGGAAGTGCCTTCACGCAACGGGGTGCCGATTCCGTTTTCTCAAGAGATCGGCGGACCGGTTCACGCGGGGCGGGCGCGACTGGTACAGCCAGATCTGATCGCCCGCAACGGTACCCTGCACGGGGTCGACCTGGTGGTCCTCCCGGGACCTACCTCAGCAACCCCTTAGCGATCGTCTGTAGCTGCATGTTGCTGGTTCCCTCGTAAATCGTCCCGATCTTGGCGTCCCGGTAGTACTTCTCCGCCGGGTACTCCTTGGAATACCCGTAGCCCCCGAAGAGCTCGAGGCAGTTCGAGGTGGTGCGGTCGGCCACCTGCGAGCTGAACAGCTTGGCCATCGCCGCCTGCTGCTGAAAGGGCAGCCCGGCATCCTTGAGTCGCGCGGCATTGTAGACCATGAGCCGGGCGGCTTCGAGGTCGGTGGCCATCTGGGCGAGCTGGAACTGGACCCCCTGAAACTCCGCGATCGCCTTGCCGAACTGCTTTCGCTCCTTCACGTAGGCGGTCGCGGCCTCCAGCGCTCCCCGGGCGACGCCGATCATCTGCGCCCCGATCCCGATGCGTCCCTCGTTGAGCGTCTCGATGGCGATCTTGTAACCCTTACCCACCGGACCGAGCACGTTCCCGTCGGGCACCACGCATTGCTCCAGAATCAGCTCCGTCGTGCTGGAGGCGCGGATGCCGAGCTTGTTCTCCTTCTTGCCGATGCTGAACCCCGGGAACCCCCGCTCCACCAGGAAGCCGGTAATCCCCTTATAGCCCTGGGCCGGGTCGGCATTGGCGAAGACGATGAAGAGCCCCGCCTCCGCGCCGTTGGTGATCCAGAACTTGCGGCCGGTTAGCTCCCAGTGGTCACCCTTTCGATCCGCGCGGGTCTCCAGCGCGAACGCGTCGCTGCCGCTTCCCGGCTCGGAGAGCGCAAACGCTCCGAGGAGGTCCGCCGTGAGTCTGGGAAACAGGCGGGCCTGCTGCCCGGCGTCGGCCCAACGGAGCAAGGCATTGTTGACCAGGGTGTTGTGAACGTCCACGTAGATCGCCGCGGACGCATCCACCCGGGCCAGCTCCTCGATGGCCAGCACCGCCATGAAGATGGTTCCGCCGGCGCCTCCGAACTGCTCCGGAATCTCGATTCCCATGAGCCCCAGCTCGAAGAACCGGGGGATCAGGTCCGGGCGGAACTGGGCCGCTTCGTCCATGGCCTGTACGTGCGGCCGGATCTCGCCCTCGGCGAAATCGCGAACGGCATCCCGGAACATCGATTCTTCTTCGGACAACGTGCTGAGTGCGGGAGCGTGGGCGTGGAGGTCCTGCATGGGAGAAGGGCTCCGGATGAGGTCGGCTCTTACGTTTCGTGAGTATACCCCGAGCTCGCGACCGGTTCAATCGGTGCCGCTTCGAGTACTTGGAGCGCCACCGGAACCTTGCCGAGCGGGGCGGACACCTGGGCGCCCTGGAGCCGGTCGGCCACGGCGGTGAGCATCTCCTGCGAGATCCGGACCCCTTCGGCGAGCGCCGCGTCCTTGCCGAGGGCGCTGGCCCGCCGCATCCGGTCGAGCACTGCGTCGGGCACGGTGACGCCGGGGACCTCGTTGGCGAGGAACTCGGCGTTTCGGAGCGAGACCAGGGGCCAGATCCCCGCCACGATCGGCACCCGGAAGCTCTCGACCCGGCTGAGGAAGCGGTCGAGCTGGTCCAGATCGAACACCGGCTGGGTAATCGCCCATTCGGCGCCGGCCTCCACCTTCCAGGCGAACCGCTTCAGCTCGCGCTCGAAGTCCGGGGCCGCCGGGTTCACTCCCACCCCGATGACGAATTTGGTCGGCTGGCCGATCGGGTTGCCGCCGGGATCGAGGCCGCGGTTGAGTCGCGACACCAGATTGGTGAGGCCGATGCTGTCGATGTCGAACACGGCCGTCGCCTCGGGGTAGGGCCCCATCTTGGGCGGGTCCCCGGTGACGATCAGCAGGTTGCGGATACCGGCCGCGGCCGCACCGAGCAGGTCGGACAGCATGCCCAGGAGGTTCCGGTCGCGGCAGGCGTAGTGCACCACCGCCTCCAGCCCCACCTCGCGCTCGATCATGAGGGCCGAGAGGAGCGCTCCCATCCGGCTCTGGGCCCGGGGGCCATCCGGCACGTTCACCGCGTCGACTCCGGCCGCCTTCAGCCGGCGAACCTGCTCGAACATGGGGGCGGGATCGACGCCTTTGGGTGGCACGATCTCGACGGTGGTGATGAAACGCCCCTCGGCCAGCTTGCGTCCGATCCGCGACCGTTCGGCTAGCGGTACCGCCTCGGGGGTAGCCGCCGGGACCGGGATCGCGACGACCGTCGTGCTGTGCCGGGGCGAGACGCTCTGCACGAACCCCACCATCGCCCGGATGTGGTCCGGCGTGGTGCCGCAGCACCCGCCGACCAGCCGGGCGCCGGCTTCGACCATGCGCCGCGCGTAACTCGCCATGTACTCCGGCGAGGCCATGTAGATCTTCCGGTCGCCCACCTCGCGCGGCAGCCCGGCGTTGGGTTGGGCCGAGAGCGGCACGGTGACGACCCGGGCGAGCTTCTCGATGGCCTCGAGCACGCCGTGCGGCCCCACCGAGCAGTTGACGCCGATCACGTCGGCCCCGAGCGCCTGGACCGCGGGCCCGAAGACCGCCGGGTCGGTGCCGTAGTGTGTCTTACCATCGGTTCCCACGGTCATCTGCGCGATGACCGGGAGATCGCACAGCTCCCGCACGGCGGCGAGGGCCGCGCCCAGCTCGGCGACGTCGCTGAAGGTCTCCAGGATGAAGCTGTCCACCCCACCGTCGAGCAGACCTTGCACCTGGCGCCGGAAGGCCAGTCTCGCCTCGTCCACCGAGGTCTCCCCGAACGGCTCGATCCGGACGCCGAGGGGGCCGATGGCACCGGCCACCGCCGCCCGCTCGCCGGCGGCCTCGCGGGCCAGGCCGGCCGCGGCGGAGTTGATCCGCTCGGTCTCTCCGGCGAGGCCGTGGGTGGCGAGCTTGAGCGGATTGGCGCCGAAGGTGTTGGTTTCCAGCAACTGGGCGCCGGCGCGCACGTACTCGCGGTGGATATCGCGCACCAGATCGGGCTGGCGAAGGTTCAGATCGTCGTAGCAGA
>JACCSE010000051.1 GCA_013813145.1 Gemmatimonadales bacterium | reverse complement strand
GCGTCACCGTACTGTCCGCGGGCGAGGCGGCGGGAGCGGCCAGCCGGCGCCCGCTCCTGCTGCTCCTCGGCGCGGTCGGCTGCGTGCTGCTCATCGCCTGCGCCAACGTTGGCCACCTGTTCCTGGTGCGGGCGATCGACCGCGACCGGGAGATGGCCGTGCGGGTGGCGCTGGGCGCGAGGTCCGGGGGTCTGGTGCGGCTGCTGCTGCTCGAGAGCACGCTGGTCGTGCTGCTCGGCGGGGCGCTCGGACTGGTCCTGGCCGGCTGGTCGCTGCCGTTGGTGCGGGTACTCGACCCCGAGCTGGTGCCGGGCTGGCATGAACTGGCGCTGGACGGTCGGGTTCTCGCCTTCGGCGCCGGACTGCTGGGGCTCGTCACCGTCGCTTGCGGCCTGGTGCCGGCGCTTCGCGCGGCGTACCGCCCGCCGGCGGCGCGGAGCGACGCGGGTGGACTGAGGCGGGCGATCATCGTCGCGGAAGTTGCGCTCTCCGTCGTGCTGCTGGTCGGGGCCGGACTGTTCTTCCGGAGCCTCGACCGGATTCAGCGGGTGGACCCCGGCTTCGACCCCGACCCGGTGCTGGCCGCGACGATCTTCCTCTCCGGTTCGAAGTACGGCGAAGACGCAAAGCAGGCGGAGTTCTTCTCCAGCCTGGTCCAGCAATTGGCGCGGGTCCCGGGCGTCGAGGCCGCAGGCGCGGTCACCACCCTGCCGATGAATCCGGTCGGGATCGACTACGACCTGCCGTTCTCGGCCGACGGCACCCCGCCGGGCGCGGCGGCGGAGCGGCAGGAGGTGGATATCCGGGTCGCCGAAGGCGACTACTTCCGGGCACTCGGCGTGCCCCTGCTGAGGGGTCGCGCGCTCGGGGTCCGCGACCGGGCCGACGCCGCGCGAGTCGCCGTGGTCAACGAAACGCTGGTCCGCCGATTCCTGGGTGGCGCCGATCCGGTCGGCCGCCGAGTATGGGTTGGCGGGGGCTTGAGCGAAGTGACGATCGTCGGCCTGGTCGGCGACATCCGCCACCGCGGGCTCGCGGCCCGGCCCCGGCCCGAGCTGTACGTGCCTTCAGCCCAGTACCCGCACGGCGGCATGACGGTGGTGATCCGGGGACGGGGCGATCCGGCGGCGCTCGCCGGCGCGCTCAAGGAACAGGTCTACGCGCTCGACCGCGACCAGCCGATCAGCTCGCTGGTGACGCTTCCCGATCTGCTCTCCCGCTCGGTCGCTCCCCGGCGCACTCAGCTCGTACTGTTCGGGGGATTCGCGGCGCGCGCCCTGATTCTCGCCGCGGTCGGGGTGTACGGGGTGGTGGCGTACGCGGTGGGCCGGCGCTCGCGCGAGATTGGGATCCGGATCGCGCTCGGCGCCAGCGGCCCCTCGGTACGGCGGACCGTTCTGCTCCCGGGGCTGGCACTCGCGGGGGCCGGCGTGCTCCTGGGCGGGGCCGCGGCGTGGTGGCTGGCCCGGCTCCTCGCGAGCGAGCTGTACGAGGTGAGCCCGCACGATCCCCGCACCTACTTCGCGGCGGCGCTGGTCCTGCTGGCGGTGGCGTGGGCCGCCTGCGAGATCCCGGCCCGCCGGGCCGTGCGCACCGATCCGATGATCGCGCTGAGGTCGGAATGATCGACCGGCTGCGCTGGGATCTTCGCTATGCCGTGCGGCAGCTCCTCAGAAATCCCGGCTTCACCCTCGCGGCGGGACTCACGTTGGCGCTCGGAATCGGCGCCAACACCGTGGTGTTCAGCTTCGTCAACGGTCTGCTCCTCCGGCCCCTTCCGGTCGAGCAGCCGGAAGCGGTCGTCGGCCTGTACGCCACCGATCGGCGGAGCGGTGGTAGCCAGGCGCTGTCCTACCCCGAGTACCTCGACTACCGCGACCAGAGCGCAGTGTTCGACGGGTTGGTGGCTCAGCAGGGCATCCCGCTGAGTTTCGCCGCGGGCGACCGGGCGGAGATGGTGTGGAGCGAGATCGTCACTGAAAACTACTTCTCGGCGCTGGGCCTTCCTCCGGCGCTCGGCAGGACGTTCGGGCCCGAGGATGGCGCCGGGCCGGGGTCGGATCCGCTGGTGGTGCTCAGTCACCGCACGTGGCTGAAGCGCTTTGGCGCGGATCCCGACGTCGTCGGCCGGGTGGTGCGGCTGAACGGCCACCCGTTCACCGTCGTGGGCGTCGGGCCGCGCGGCTTCACCGGGATGCGGAAGTTCGGGTTCTGGCCCGACCTCTGGGTGCCGATGATGATGCACGCGCAGGTGAATAATCTCGATGTCGCTGCTGCTCGGCGCCGTGGTCCTGCTCGCCACTTACCTGCCTGCCCGCCGGGCGACGTGGGTGGACCCGATGATCTCACTGAGGTCGGAATGAGCGGGGTACTGCATGCGAAGTGATCTGCGGGCGGCGGTTCGATCGCTGCGCGGCCGACCCGGACTTACCCTTGCCATGCTGGCCACCCTGGCGCTGGGGATCGGCGCGGTGACCGCGCTCTTCAGCGTGGTGGACGCGGTGCTGCTGCAGCGGCCGCCATTCGGCCAGCCCGACCGTCTGGTGATGCTGTATCAGCACGACCGGATCAGCGGCACCGCCCGCGAGCCCGCCTCGGTGCCGGACTTCTACGATCTCCAGGCACGGGCTCGCGGCTTTGAGTCGCTCGCCGCCTTCGCCACCTGGCAGGTAAGCGTCGCCGGCACGGGAGGCGAGCCCGCCCGGCTCACGGCTACCGGTGTGACCCACGCGTTCTTCTCCACCCTTCGGCTCACGCCGATCCTCGGCCGGGGCCTCTTGCCGGAGGAGGATCGTCCGGGCGGCGCGCGGGTCGCGGTGCTGGGCGAGCGGCTCTGGCGCTCGCGTTTCGCGGCCGATCCGGCGGTGCTGGGGCGCACCATCCGGATCGACGACGAGAGCCATACCGTGGTCGGGGTCGCGCCCGAGGGAGCGGCGCTGCCCGACGCCGACGCCGATCTCTGGGTTCCGCTCCAGCTCGGCCCTACCTCGACGGCTCGGTCGGTGCACAACGTGCTCGTGGTGGGCCGGCTCGCCGCCGGCAGCGATCCGGGCTCGGTCGCGGCGGAGGCGCGGCGGGTCGCCCTGGAGCTCGAGCGGGAGTACCCCGAGAGCAATCGTGGACGGGGGATGACGGCGGAGCCGCTCACCGAGGTGATGGTGGGAGCGATCCGGCCCGCGCTCCTGGTGCTACTCGGCGCCGTGACGCTGGTGCTGCTGATCGCCTGCGTCAACGTCGCCAACCTGCTGCTGGCGCGGGGCTGGGCCCGAAGCCGGGAGATCGCGCTGCGCCGGGCACTGGGTGCCACGCTGCCGCGGCTCACCCGACAGTTCCTGGCCGAAAGCCTCATCCTGGCGCTGGCTGGCGGGGCGCTCGGCATTCTGCTCGCGGTGTGGGGTCTGGAGCTGCTGCTGCGGCTGGCGCCGGCGGACCTGCCGCGGCTGGAGAGCGTGGAGGTGAGCGCCGGCGTGCTCCTGGCGGCCACGGCGCTGACAGTGATCGTGGCGCTGGTGTTCGGCGCACTCCCCGCGCTCCAGGCGCGCCGCACCGATCTCAACGGCGCGCTTCAGGGCGGCGGCACCCGCGGCGCCACCGGCGACCGAGCCCGGCGGCGGACCCGCGACCTCCTGGTGACCACCGAAGTCGCGCTGTCGGTGGTCCTGGTGGTGGGCGCGGGGCTCCTGCTTCGGAGCCTCTGGAAGCTCCAGGCGGTGGATCCCGGGTTCCGCACGGCCCAGGTGGTAAAACTCGACCTCGCCCTCCCGGAATCGCGCTACCCGCAAGACTATGCAAACCATCCCCGCTGGAGCGCGGTGACCGGCTTCTATCAGCGGCTGCTGGAGCAGGCCGACGCGGTTCCGGGAGTCGAGTCGGCCGCGCTGGCCGCCAGCCATCCCTTGGCGCCAGGGTTCACCAGCAGCTTCGTCATCGTCGGGCGGGAAGGGGAGTACGAGCGGCAGCCGGAGATCGCGCTCCGCGCGGTGAGCCCCGGCTATTTCGGCATCGTGGGCGTCCCGCTCCGCGCCGGCCGGCTGCTGGAGGAGCGGGACGCGGTGGATGCGCCGGGAGTCCTCCTCATCAACCAGGCGGCGGCGCTGCGCTTTTTCCCAGGCCAGAATCCGCTCGGCCAGCGGATCGAGTTCTGGGGCCGGGAGCGCACCATCGTGGGCGTGGTTGGCGACGAGCGGTTTCGCGGGGTCGGCGAGGAAGCGCCACCCGCGGCCTATCCGCCGCTCGCGCAGGCGCCGATCGGTTCCGCGAGCCTCCTGGTGCGCGCCGGGCCGGGCGTGGAGGACGCCCTGCGCCGGGCGGTCTGGTCGCTCGATCCCGACCTGGCGCTCAGCGGGATCGAGGGTCTGGACCGCACCCTCGCCCAATCCATGGCCCGGCCACGATTCACCACGGTCCTGCTGGGGCTCTTCGCCGTGCTCGCGTTGCTGCTCGCCAGCGTCGGCGTGCATGGGCTGTTGAGCTACGCGGTGGTGCAGCGCACCCGCGAGATCGGCATCCGCCTGGCGCTCGGCGCCCCCCGGGCCGGGGTGGTCGGCATGGTGGTGGGTCGCGGCCTGGCGCTCGCCCTGGCCGGTGCCGCCGTCGGCCTCGCCGGTGCCCTGGGCCTCAGCCGGTTGCTCCGCGGTCTGCTCTTCGGCGTCGGCCCGACCGACCCGGTGACCTTCGCCGCCGCGCCGGCCGTGCTGCTGGCGGTCGCCGCGCTCGCCAGTTATCTCCCCGCCCGCCGAGCCGCGCGGGTGGACCCGATGATCGCCCTCAGGAGTGAATGATGGACACCCTGCGACAGGACGTCCGCTATGCGCTGCGCTCGCTGGCCAAGGCTCCCGGTTTCACCGCCGTGGTGCTGCTGACCCTCGCGCTCGGCATCGGCGCCAACACCGCAATCTTCAGCGTGGTGAACGCGGTGCTGCTCCGGCCATTGCCCTATCACCAGCCCGAGCAGATGGCGGTGGTGCGGGAGACCTACGGCGAGGGGCTCAAGGGGACGGTGAGCGGCCCCAACTTCGTGGACTGGCGGACCCGGAATCGAAGCTTCGAACATCTGTCGGCCTACCGGACGCGCGCGCTCACTCTGCTGGGCGAAGACGATCCCGAGGAGGTCGCGGCCGCCCTCGTCTCCAGCAACTTCTTCCAGATGCTGGGCCTGCCGCCGGTGGTGGGTCGCGGCTTCGCCCCGGGGGAGGACGAGGGGGAAGGATCGGTCGCGGTCATCAGCGACGGATTCTGGCGCACCCGCTTCGCGGCCGACCCCGGCGTCCTCGGCCGAACCGTCACCTTGAGCGGCAAGGCGTACTCCATCGTCGGGGTGGCGCCGCCGGGCCTGGACTTCCCGGGGGGGAGGCAGGTGTGGGTACCGATGGAGCTCGGGGTCGGGCGAGCGGCGGAGCGCTCGTCCCACTCCTACGACGTGCTGGGCCGGCTCAAGCCCGGTGTTACACTGGAGCAGGCCGCCGCGGACGTCGCCGGGATCGCCCGCGACCTGGAGCGCGAGTTTCCGGTGAGCAACTCCGGCCGCGGCGTGGTGCTCATTCCATTCACGACCGACACCCTGGGGGCGGTCCGGCCGGCGCTCCTGCTCCTCAGTGGCGCGGTCGTGTTCGTCCTGCTGATCGCCTGCGCCAACGTCGCCAACCTCTTCCT
>JACCSE010000189.1 GCA_013813145.1 Gemmatimonadales bacterium | reverse complement strand
CTTCGGCGGTGTGCCGTTCATGCCCCCCTGCCCCCCTGCCCCGCTGCCCGTCTTCCAACGGAGCGTCACCCATGCGCATTCTCGACCAGGCGGTCTACGTCGGCCCGAGCCTCTACGCTCACTTTCCGGTCATCCGGCTCGACGTGGATCTCGGTGAGCTGGAGCAGTGGCCGTCGGGGAAGCTGGGGCCGGCGTTCAACGACGCCCTCGTGGCTGCGTTGCCGGGGCTGCACGAGCACACCTGTTCCTACGGCGTGCCCGGTGGTTTCGTCCGCCGGCTCACCGAGGACGAGGGCACCTGGATGGGCCACATTCTGGAGCACGTCGCCATCGAGCTTCAGAACATCGCGGGTGAGCCGGTCACCTTCGGCAAGACCCGCTCCTACGGCGCTACCGGGCAGTATCACGTCGTCTACCAGTACGAGCAGGAAGAGGTGGGACTCGAGGCCGGCCGGCTGGGGACGACCCTGCTCCACTCGCTGCTCCCGCCCGAGCTGCGGCCCGCGGATGCCGTTCCTGAAGGCTTCGACTTCGGCGCGGAGCGCGACGAGTTCATCCGCTTCGCCCAGCGTCGAGCGCTCGGACCGAGCACGGTGTCGCTGGTGCGCGCGGCGGAAGACCGGAAGATTCCGTGGATCCGGCTCAACGAGCAGAACATGATCCAGTTCGGGCACGGTCGATTCCAGCAGCGGATCCAGGCCACCGTCACCGGCCGAACCCCGCACATCGCGGTGGAGCTGGCCTCCGACAAGGAAGAGACCAACCGGATGCTGGCCAACCTCGGCCTGCCGGTGCCGCGCCAGCGGCTGGTGCAGCAGGCGGAGGACGCGGTGGCCGCGGCGGAGCGGATCGGGTATCCGGTGGTGGTCAAGCCGTTCAACGCGAACCACGGCCGGGGCATCACCATCCACGTCACTACCCCGGGCGAAGTGGAGGCCGCCTTCGAGGTGGCCCGGGAACACAGCCGAAGCGTCATCGTTGAGAGCTTCATCGCCGGCGAAGATCACCGGATGCTGGTCATCAACGGCGCGCTGGTCGCGGTGGCCAAGCGGGTGCCGGGGCACGTCGTGGGCGACGGGAAGCGCACCGTCGAGCAGTTGGTGGAGCGGGTGAACGATGACCCGCGACGCGGCATCGGACACGAGAAGGTGCTCACCCGTCTGGCCTTCGACCACCAGGCCGAGACGATGCTGGCCCGGAAGGGATACACCCGGGAGACGGTACCTCTGGCGGGCGAGCAGGTCTTCCTCCGTTCGACCGGGAATCTCTCCACCGGCGGCACCGCCGCCGACCTGACCGACCTGGTGCACCCCGACAATGCCGAGATGGCGATTCGCGCGGTGAAGGCGATCGGGCTCGACATCGGTGGGGTGGATTTCCTCACCAGCGACGTCACCGAGTCCTACAAGGATGTGGGCGGCGCGATCTGCGAGGTGAACGCGGCCCCAGGATTCCGGATGCACATGGCCCCGAGCGAGGGCCGAGCCCGCGACGTCGCGGGACCGGTGATGGACATGCTCTTCCCGCCGGGGAGCCCGAGCCGGATCCCGATCGCCGCGGTCACCGGCACCAACGGCAAGACCACGACCGCCCGGATGCTCGCGCACATCCACAAGCTCGCCGGCTATCACGTCGGGCTCACCTCGACCGACGGCGTGTACATCGACGGACAGCGCACCGTGGCCGGCGACATGACGGGGCCGGTCGCGACCCGGATGGTACTGAGCGACCCGCAGGTGGACGTGGCGGTGCTGGAGGTGGCCCGCGGTGGGCTGCTCCGCGCGGGCATGGGGGTCCGCCACTGCGACGTGGGCGCCGTGCTCAACGTGAAGGCCGACCACCTGGGACTCCGCGGGATCGGCACCCTGGAGCAGCTCGGGATGGTGAAGCGGATCGTGGTGGAGGTGGCGCGGGACACCGCGGTGCTCAACGCCGACGACCCGCTCTGCCTGAAGATGGCGGACTACACCGGGGCCAAGCACCTCTGCTACGTCACCATGGACCCGAACCACGCCCTGGCGCGGGAGCACATCCAGGCCGGCGGCCGCGGCCTGGTGCTGGAATCGGGAATCAAGGGGCAGATGATCACCATCTACGATCGCAACGCCCACATCCCGCTGCTCTGGACCCACCTGATCCCGGCGACGCTGGAGGGCCGGGCAATGCACAACGTCCAGAACGCCATGTTCGCCGCGGCCATCGCCTTCAGCATGGGCCTCAAGCTGGAGGACATCCGGCACGGGCTCCGGACCTTCGACACCACGTTCTTCCAGGCCCCGGGCCGGATGAACATTTACGACGAGCACGGGTTCAAGGTGATCCTCGACTATGGCCACAACCCGGCGGCGGTCGAGGTAATGTGCGACCTGGTGGGCCGGCTGGACGTGGGCGGAAGGCGGATCTGCGTCCTCGCCGCCCCGGGCGACCGGCGGGATGAGGACATCCGCGACATCGGCCGTATCGCGGCGGGCCGGTTCGAGCGCTACATCCTCCGCCGGGACGACCAGCTCCGCGGCCGCCGGACGGACGAGGTGCCGACCCTGCTGCGCGAGTCGCTGCTGTCGCACGGGGTGCAGGAGCAGCAGATCGGGATCATCCCCGATGAGCAGGCCGCGGTGGACACGGCGCTCCGCGAGGCGGAGCCCGGGGACCTGGTACTCATCTTCGCGGACGCGATCACCCGGAGCTGGAAGCAGGTGATCCAGTTCCGCCCCGAGGCGCCGGCCCGGCCGGTCAAGCGGACGCGTGACTCGCGCCCCGAGCCGGCCATCCGTGCGGCGCTCGCACCGATGCTGGAGGACTGCCGACGGGAGTTCGTGCGGGACTCGCGGG
>JACCSE010000023.1 GCA_013813145.1 Gemmatimonadales bacterium | reverse complement strand
CCGGCTTCCAGTGCGAAGAAGTCCGCGGTGGTGAGGGGGTTGGTCATGGCTGATAAGCTATCAGGACCTCGCGTCCTTGACCAAGTGCCGCATCGCTTCCACGGCGGGTCGCATGCCGGTCATGACCGCTCGGCTCACCACGCTGTGGCCGATGTTCAGCTCCTCGATCTCGGCGACGCGCGCCACCGGGACGACGTTCAGGTAGGTGAGGCCGTGGCCGGCGTGCACGAAGAGACCCATGTCGGCCCCGTGCCGCGCCGCATGGCGGAGCTCGTCGAGCGCGGCGACGCCGGTACGCCAGGAGCGGGCGTAGCGGCCGGTGTGAAGCTCGACCACGGGCACACCGAGATCCTTGGCCGCGTCGAGGGCGGCGGGGTCGGGATCGATGAACAGGCTGACCCTGACCCCCGCCTCCTCCAGCCGGCGGATAGTCTCGCGCAACCGCGGATTGGGCCGGGCGAGCTCCAGCCCACCCTCGGTGGTGACTTCCTCCCGGCGCTCGGGCACGAGGGTTGCTTGGTAGGGCCGGAGCCGGCAGGCGAAAGCGACGATATCCTCGCTGGTCGCCAGCTCCAGGTTGAGCACCCGCGCCCGTCCGGCGAGCCGCTCCACGTCGTGATCCTGAATGTGCCGCCGATCTTCCCGCAGGTGCACGGTAATGCCGTCGGCGCCGGCGGCCTCACACAGCACCGCCGCCTCGACCGGGTCGGGCTCGTCGGTCCGGCGCGCCTGTCGAACCGTGGCGACATGATCGATATTGATGTAGAGCCGCGGCGGCGTCATTGCTGGGGACTCCCAGAGGGTTTACCTTCGCTCGCCAACATCTTCCAGGTGAGAGATTCGTGATCCAGCAGCGGTGGTGCGCGGCGCTCCTGACGCTGGTGGCCTGCGGCGGCGGTGGGTCGTCTGCCCCGGTGGCCCCGGCCAATTCGGCCGTCGGTGTCGTCGAAGGCTTCATGCAGGCCGTGGCCGACAGCAACCTGACCCGGATGGCCCAGCTCTGGGGTGCCTCGGGCGGTCCCGCGGCCCGGACCAGGCAGCCCGCCGATTACGAGCGGCGCATCGCGATCATGCAGGCATATCTCCGCAACGAGAGCCACCGGCTCCTCCCATCCACATCTCCCGGGTCCGACGCTCGCCAGGATGTGCAGGTGGAGATCCGCCGGGAGCTGTGCACCTGGGTGGTTCCATTCACCGCCATCAAGACCGGAGACGGCTGGCTGGTGAACCAAGTGGATCTCGCCCAGGCCGGCAACCCCGCGCGTCCCTGCGCTCCCCGCGGCGCGGGGGACAGCGCGCCGCGGGACACCTCCGTCGGCGAATAGCTTCGGGAACCTCCCGCCGCTTGGCTTGTTATCTTATTCGGTCAGCTCGAGGAGAATGCCGGCGGTCGCCTTCGGATGCACGAAGGCGATACGTCGGCCGCCGGCGCCCGAGCGCGGCACTTCGTCGATCAGGCGGTACCCGGCGTTGCGGCAGGCCGCCAGGGCCGCGTCCAGGTCGGGCACCCGGTAGCAGATATGATGGATGCCGGGACCCCGCCGGGCGAGAAACCTGCCGATAGGGGTGTCCGGGGCGAGGGGAGCGAGGAGCTCCACCTCGGACTCGCCGAAGGTCAGCGACACGATCGCCGCGCCGTCGGCTTCCTCGGTGGGATGGGGCTCCAGGCCGAGCACGTCCCGATAGAAGCTCAGAGCCGCGTCGAGATCCGGCACGGCGATACCGACATGCGCGATGCGAGGGCGATCGGCCACGCGGCTCCCTCCGTCCGATGATCCAGTCAGAAATAACTCCAGGAGAATAACATCATGGCCGCCACGAATTCCCCCACGGTGCACGTGTCCGATGCCTCGTTCGCGAGCGAGATCGAACAGGCGGACGGACTCGTCCTGGTCGATTTCTGGGCGACCTGGTGCGGCCCCTGCCAGATCGTCTCCCCGATCCTCGATCAGCTCGCCGGCGAGTACGCCGGCAAGGCCAAGGTGGCCAAAGTGGACGTGGACGCCAACCAGAGCACCGCGATGCGCTTCAACGTGCGCAGCATCCCCAGCATCCTGTTCTTCAAGAACGGCCGCCACGTCGATACCGTCATCGGCGCGGTGCCGAAGGCGACGCTGGAGGGGAAGATCAAGCAGCATTTGGACTGATGGGCAGGGGACAGGGGGGCAGCGGGTCAGATTGAGTGCTGGTGAAGAGAAGTCTAACGCATGGATCCCACCGCTCCCCAGAGCCGCCAAGCGAAAAGGGCGACGCAAGCGTCGCCCCC
>JACCSE010000021.1 GCA_013813145.1 Gemmatimonadales bacterium | reverse complement strand
CCGCGACGGTGCCCACGCCGCCCGCCGCGTCGTCGAAGCGGCGCCCGGGCTCGGCATCGGCGTGCTCACCTTGTTCGCGTTCTCCGCCGACAACTGGCGCCGGCCCCCCGCCGAGGTGGCGGCCCTCATGCGGCTGTTCCGTGACTACCTCCGGGAGGAAGCCGAGCGCTGCATCCGCAACGGCGTCCGCCTCGAGGTCGTGGGCCGCCGCGACCGGCTGCGCGAGTCGCTTCGCCGGGCGATCGAGGACGCCGAGCGGGCCACGGCCGGCGGTACCCGGCTCCTGCTCCGGGTCGCGATCGACTATTCCGCCCGCGACGCCATCCTCCGCGCGGCGCAGTGCCTGCGCGACGCGACCGTGCCGAGCCGGGAGTCGTTCACCCGATTGCTGGCGATCGTGGACCACGCCACGCCGGTGCCCGAGCTGGACCTGTTGATCCGCACCGGCGGCGAGCGGCGGCTGAGCGACTTCCTGCTCTGGGAGGCGGCCTACGCGGAGCTGGTCTTCAGCGACACGATGTGGCCCGACTTCGGAGCCGACGGGCTCGCGGCGGCGGTGGACGAGTTCGCCGGCCGGCACCGCCGCTTCGGCGGGCTGGGCGCCGGAGTGGCGGGGTGAGCGCGATGACCGAACCGAACAGGGAAGGCCTGGCGCTGGTCGCCGGCGCGCTTGCGTTCGGCGTCGCGGCCGACGTGCTGTCGCGGACGGTCCCGGCCCGCCTCGATATTGCCTTAGGGGTGAGCGCGCTGCTGCTCGTCGCCGGAATCCTGGTGCAGCGCGGCCTGCTGCCGGCGCCGGTGGGCATTGCGCCGTTCGGACCGCCTTTCGCGCTCCTGACGGTGGCGCTCATCTGGCGGGACTCGCCCACGCTCTTTGCGCTCAATTTCCTCGGCATGGTGGTACTGGCGGCGGCGGCCTCCCCGGCCGGGCGCTCGGTCGGCTACCATCGGGGCCTGATGCAGGTGGCCCGTGGCGCAACGGCCGGTGCGGCGCCGCTCATCCTCCGCGAGATCGATTGGCGCGCCCTGTCCGAGGGGGGACCCCTCAGCCGCGTTCGCGCCGTCCTGCTCGGATTGGCCGCGGCGGCGCCGCTGGCGACCCTCTTCGGCGGGCTGCTGATGGACGCCGATCCGGTGTTCGACCGCCTCATGAGCGCGACTTTCGCGCCGCGGCTCGAGGTGCTGGGCGCGCACGCCCTCACGCTGCTGGGTTGGTTCTGGGTCGCGGCCGGGACGCTTCGCCTGTTCCTTCCGCGGAGCGGGGAGCGCACCGTCGCCCAAGCTCTTTCCCACGGCCGCTTCGGACTAGTGGAGGTAGGGACGGTGCTCGCGGTGCTGGATCTGCTCTTCCTGGCCTTCGTCGCGGTGCAGTTCCGCTACCTCTTTGGTGGGGTGGAGCTGGTAAGGGCCGCGACCGGCCTGAGCTATGCCGAGTATGCCCGGCAGGGATTCTTTCAGCTCGTGGCGGTCGCATCGCTCTCGCTCCCGGTGCTGCTCTTCGCCGATCGGATGCTCGGCCGCCGCGACCCCGCCGCGCTCAGGCGTTTCCGACTGCTGGCTTCGGTCATGCTGGTGCTGCTGAACGTGATGCTGGTCTCGGCGTTGTGGCGGATGCGGCTCTACACCGCGGAATACGGGCTCACCGAGCTGCGCTTCTACACCACCGCGTTCATGGGATGGCTGGTTCTCGTGCTCGGCTGGTTCGCGGCCACGGTCCTGCGCGGAGGTGCACACCGGTTCGGTGCGGGCGCGGTGACGGCCGGGTTCCTGACCCTGGCAACGCTCAATCTGGTGAATCCTGACGCGGTGATCGCGCGGACCAACCTGGGCCGCGCGGCCGCGGGGCGGTCGGTGGATTTCTACTACGCCGCCGGCTCAGCGCCGATGCTGCCCCGACGATTCGGCGGCTGCTCCCGGCGCTCGGGGCGAGCGACCGGTGTGCGTTGGTGCGCGCCGTGAGTGAGCGTTGGTCAGGCGAGATCGAGCGAGGCGATCGCTGGAACATCTCCCTTGCCGACGCGTCGCGCCGCATTAGGGGCCGGCCGTGGGCCGGGGTCGGTGCGGGTGATTGCTTGCGGGCGGTTGGCCGGTAGGCTTCGTCCGGGGTGGACCATGGCGCGCGGGGTTGCGACGGCTGCGGCGCTGGCGATGGCGCCCCCTCCGGTCGCTGCAGTGCGCTTCGACGTTGGAGATCGCGCAGGACCCGGACGCTCACTGACGCGCCCTCCGGGACCACCATCCCCATCTCCTCCGCACGATCCACCGGGACGCGCGCGGTCCCGCGCGGGCCCAGTACCTAGCCTCCAGCACCCACACCCGACTGTCCGCGTATCTTCTCCCCATGCCCGATCTGTCATCTCCTCGAGCCACTCGCGACTTCATGCGCACCCGAGATCCACTGCCGGTCGGGACTTCGAGGCGGTGGGGGTTCTGTGGGCTGGCGCTGGCCGGTGTCGCCTGTTCCAATGCGCCGGTAAGAAGCCAGGATTATCAGGGCGTCCTCGACCGTGCGGTCGCTCAAGGCGTGCCCGGTATCCAGGCGGTTGTCAGGCGAGGCGCGGCTCACGGGGAGGGTACGGCGGGCGCGTCCTCGGTCGAGGAGTCGCGGCGGATGACGCTGAGCGATCGCATTCGGGTCGCGAGCATCACCAAGATGATGACTTACGCGGCGACCCTCGAGCTGGTGAAGGCGGGACGGCTCGAGTTGTCTGACCGGGCGGTAGAAGTGGCGCCGCCGGCGACCCTGGACGGAATTCCTTATGCTGGCGAGATCGAGGTCGGCCACCTCCTGGACCACCGCAGCGGGCTGTACAACTTCAACGGGGAGGAAGGAGCTGATTTCTTTGGTGCCCTGTTTTCGGCCCGCGACCGGGGAGCCCGGGAGTGGACTGCCTCCGAACTGCTGGCCTACGCGAAGCGGCCCGAGCACCCTCCGACGGGCCGGCCTGGAGCGGGCGTGGCGTACTCGAGCACGGGGTACATCGTGCTGGAGACCATCCTGGAGCACGTTGCGGGGCGGTCCTTCGCCGAGGTGTATCGAGAGCTTCTATTTGACCCTCTTGGGATGCACTCGGCCGGGGTGGAAGGGCTCGACTTCGGGGCCGACAGCATCGTCAGCAGCTATGCGCGCGCAGATGCGGGCGACCGCCGCCGCCCCTCCCCCTTTACCGGGCGAAACGAGGTGCGTGCCGACGGGTTGGTGAACCTGAGCGCCGGCTTGAAGCAGTACAACGGCTGGGCACGAGGAGCGGGCGCGGTCGCTCTGAGCGTTCGGGACCTCGCCAAGTTCATGGGCGCGGTGAGGGCCGGGCGAGTGACAGTGCTCGCCGATCAGGACAACCAGATCGCGGGGTCGAAGCTCAAACGGGGCAAGGTATTCGACTGGAACGGCGGCTCCTGGGGGATTCAGGCCACCGTTCTCTTCGAGCCGTCACGTGACATTACCGTCATCGTGCTCACCAACGGGTCCAACGTCGGGGTGAGCAGCCATGGCATCGCCGGCGACCTGCTGACGGCGGCACGGGCGGGCCCGTGGCGGGGGACGGTGCTGTGGCTGCGCGCGCGGGATCGGTGCTCTGGCTGCGGCGCGGGTGACGGCGCCCCCTCCGGTCGCCGCCGCGCGCTTCGAGGGTGGAGATCGCGCAACGACCTGGAGGCGCGCTAACGCTCCCTTCGGAAGCACCATCCCCCGCGCCT
>JACCSE010000002.1 GCA_013813145.1 Gemmatimonadales bacterium | reverse complement strand
CCGGCTGGCGGTACGGGCCTATGGCCGCCGGACGCGGGCCAACGCGCCGGAGGACGCCCGCCGCGCCCTCATCGTCGGCGCCGGCGCGGCCGGAGAAATGATCGTCAAGGAGCTGCTGTCCCACCCGCACCTGGGCATCAATCCGATCGGTTTCGTGGACGACGATCCGGCCAAGCACGGCCACCGGATGTACAACGTGCTGGTGCTGGGGCCGCTGAGCGAGATCAAGGAGTTGGTCGCCCGCTACGAGGTCGAGGAGATCGTCATCGCCATGCCCCGGGCTTCGGGCCAGGTAGTTCGGCAGGTGGTGCGCTCGGCGCTGGAGGCCGGCCTCAAGACCCGCACGGTGCCGGCAATCTCGGACATCCTCTCGGGGCGGGTGGCGATCGCCTCACTCCGCCAAGTGGAGATTCAGGACCTGCTCCGCCGCGAACCCGTTAGTACCGACCTCGACGAAGTGCGCGTGCTCGCCACTGGCGAGACGGTGCTGGTGACCGGTGCCGGCGGCTCGATCGGCAGTGAGCTCTGCCGCCAGCTCGCCCGGCTGGAACCGGCCCAGATCCTGGTGCTGGGCCACGGCGAGAACTCGATCTTCGACGTGATGGCCGAGCTGAACGAGCGCTTCCCGCACGTCACCTCGGTCGGTCTCATCGCCGACGTGCGCGACCGCGAGCGGATGCGCCAGATCTTCCAGCGGTACCGTCCCTATTCAGTCTTTCATGCCGCCGCGCACAAGCACGTGCCGCTCATGGAAGGCAACCTCGCCGAGGCGGTCACCAACAACGTCCTCGGCACCAAGAACGTGGTCGAGCTGTCCGCCGAGTTCGGCGTCGAGCACCTGGTGATGATCTCGACCGACAAGGCCGTCCGCCCCACCAACGTGATGGGCGCGACCAAACGTGTGGCGGAGCAGATCGTACAGCAGATCGCCGAAACCCAGGGCCGGAACTTCGTCGCGGTGCGGTTCGGCAACGTTCTCGGGAGCCGGGGCAGCGTGGTCCCGACCTTTCTCCGGCAAATCGGCGCGGGCGGCCCGGTGACCATCACCCATCCCGAGATGCGGCGCTACTTCATGACCATCCCGGAGGCGGTGCAGTTGGTCCTTCAGGCCGGGGCGATCGGTCGGGGTGGCGAGGTGTTCGTTCTGAACATGGGGGAGCCGGTCCGGATCCTGGACCTCGCGACCGACCTGATCCGGCTGTCGGGGCTGGAGGTCGGCGAGGACATCGAGATCCGGTTCACCGGCACCCGGCCGGGCGAGAAGCTTTACGAGGAGCTGTTCTTCGATTCGGAAAGCGCGGTGGCCACCGGACATCCCAAGGTGCTCCGGGCCAAGAACGGCGTGCTCCCGATCGGGCTCAGCACCGTGGTGGAGCTCTTGATCGACGGAGCCCACCGCGGTTGGGCCGACGAGCAGCTCCGCGCCATGCTGAACCGCATCGTCCCCGAGTTCCAGATCGCGGCGACCGAAGGCGCCGAACTGGTCGCCGACGCGGAGATCGCGGGCGCCTAGCGCTGGGTAGCCACGATGATGACGGTGGTGAGCACGCCCAGGATCTGGGCCGCGGTGCCCAGGACGGCGGGCAGGCTGTTCGGCTGCTCCTCGATGATCTTCGTGGGTACATAGACCTGCGCTCCGGGCCTTGGCCGGGGCACCTTGTCGGCAAAGACCACCTTCCGCTTCACTCCTTCCCGCTCGCCGTTCGGCTGGGTTACGTATGAGTGGCTCCGATCGGAGGTCTGGGTATACCCGCCAGCCGCGTCCACGTACCAGTCGAGGTTCTTCCCGGGGACGTAGGCCACGGGGCCCGGTGAGTTGACCGCACCCTGCACCATGATCACCGGATCGAACTCGGGAATGTGAATCGAATCGCCGCCGACCAGGATCAGGTTGTCGCGGTGGTCCCGATCCTTCAGCACGCGGGGCAGGTCTACTCCCACCCGCTCGGGAACCGGACGGGTGACCGAGTCCCGGCTCGCCGGATTGCTCCGGAGCGTGTCGCGTGGGGGCTCGAGCCGGTCGCCCCGACTCGGCTGGCCATCGAGGTAGGAGCGGTAGAACTGGATTCCGCCGGGGTACGCCTCACCGGTCAGTCCGCCCGCCCGCTGGATCACTTCGCTCAAGCGCTCGGTCTTGCTGCGGAGAGAATACCGCCCAGGGTATTTCACCTGCCCGGTAAGAGCTACGCTGCGTTGCAGTTCCCAGCCTGGCTGGCGCATGATGAGCACGTTATCGTAGGGCTTGAGCACCATCTCGGGCGCGCCACCGGGCGCGACCGGCAGGCCGGGCGGACCGACGTATTCGGCACCGAGCCGGCGTCCGAAGAGATAGGTCGAGTCAAGCGGCACGCGGAGCGTCGTGGCGAGGGTGCCTGGCGTCTCGTCCTCCGCTCGCCGTGCCACCTCGGCCTCGCCCAGCCAGGCGTCTTCCGTCGGACCGCCCGCCAGGAGGACCGCATCGCGCACCGTCATCCCCTCACGGTAGGGCACCCGACCGGGATTCCGGACGGCACCCACGATCGCGACAGTACGGATGGGGCGGAAAGCCGAGCGGGAGAAGATCTGGATTTCGTCCTCGTCCTGGAGCACCATGTCTTCCACCAGCGCGCCGGCCGAATCGGCAAAGGCCGAGCGGAGCTGGATCATGCTGGAGTCCTCGCGCACCCGGGTCACGAGGATGCGGCCGAGATAGACGTCGGGTCGCACCCCACCGGCCAGCCGGATCGCGTCGCTCAGCTTCATCCCCTCGCTGAACCCAACCTGTCCCTCCGCCCACACGTTGCCTCGCACCGTTACGTACCCGCGGAGCCGCTCGGCGATAGCGTGGACGGTGACCGAATCGCCGGGTGCCATCGGCACGGCGGGCGCCACCCCGTTGACGAACTGATCGGAGCCGACCGCGACCACCACCCGAGCCCGCCCGCCGGACCCACGTGACGCGGGCGGGAGGACCCGGTGGATCGTCACCCGGGCCTGGTAGGCGGACGGGTCGAACCCGCCGGCGAATCCGATGACGTCCTGGAGCGTCTCGTCCGCCTTGACCTCATAGATGGCCGGACGGGCCACCCGTCCAGCGACCTTGGTGAAGCCGCCGTGCACCGGGACAAAAACCACGTCGCCGGTCTGCAGCCTGACGTCAGTGGGGTTCATCCCGCGCAGCAGGTAGTCGTACAGGTCGAGCGTGTCCACCAGCGCGCCACCGCGCCGGACCACCACCTGGCGGAAGCTGCCGTTGGCGGTGGGGCCGCCCGCGGCGTAGATGGCGGTCAGCACCGTCCCAGCGGCGGATATCTGGTACGCTCCCGGGCGAACCACGTCACCCGCCACGTACACTTGGACGCTCTTGAGTCGGGCAATGGAGAGCTGGACCTGGGTCGAGGCTCCGGCCCCGCGGCGCACACCGGAATAGACCCGGCCCAGCCTGGAGTAGAGCTGATCCTGGAGCTGGCCCAGAGTCAGATTGGCGACGTAAACCTGTCCCACCTGCGGGATGACGACGAAGCCCTCCCGGGTTACCTGAAGCGTGTGCGCCCGCTCCACGTCGCCGGTGAGGATCAGCACCAGCACGTCGCCCGGACCCAGCCGGTAATTCTCATCCACCGGCCCCGTCAGGGCAGGTTGGAACTGGGTCGAGAACCGCCTGAAGGTCTCCAG
>JACCSE010000605.1 GCA_013813145.1 Gemmatimonadales bacterium | reverse complement strand
GGCGTGAGGGGGGCGCCACCGGAGGTTGTGTGCTGGTCCGGAGGGGGCGCCCCCCTCATGCCGGAGTCGGGTACCCGATCGTCAGCCCCGCGCCGCAGTGCTGACCACCGCCACCGCTCCCGCCGAGAGCGACGAGTGCGTCAGCGACACCTGGATGCGCACGCCGCCCTGCTCCTCGGCCAGCCGCGCGGCGAGGCCGCGCAGCAGAATGGCGGGGCGGCCCTCGGCATCGCGGGTCACTTCGATGTCCCGCCAGCCGATCGCCCGCGCCCCCGGGAGCGACTGCATCGCCTTGTAGACCGCCTCCTTGGCCGCGATCCGCGCGGCGGCGTGGCCGGTAGGATCGGGTCGGGTCGCCAGGTAATTGCGCTCCGCCTCGGTGAACAGGCGGGTCAGCGCGTGATCGCCCTTGTCCGCCAGGAGCCGGGCGATGCGGCCGAGGTCCACCAGATCGATGCCGACGCCGATGACGCTCACAGCGTCGCCCACCACCATTCGGCGAATCCGCGGAGCGGGTCCGGGACCGGCAGGTAGCCACCGAGCACGAGCCCAAGCCAGGTGGCCGTGCCGAGCAGGAGCAGGGTGACGAGCCAGAGCGGCCAGGTAGGCCGGCGCCAGGCGCGGACCCGCTCGACTTCCGTCGTCCAGTGCCGCTGCTCGGCATCCGCGCCCTCCTCGAGCGCGAGCCAGGCGGCCTCCAGACGGCGCGCGGCGGTGGTCAGCGCTTCCCGCCATTCGCGGGCCGGAGCCGCAGGTTCCGCGCGACCGGACTGCTCCAATGCGTCGAGTGCCGCCACGAAGCCCGCGCCTCCGCTGCCAAGCCGGGCGGCGATGGCGCGGGTGTCGTCGGGCGTGAGGAGGAGCTGGCGGAGCCGGCCCGCCGGATAGCGCGACTCCTCGCCCGCCGCCTGGAGCCTGCCGTTCACGGTAGCGGCGATACGGTCGGCGGCCCCGGCGACCGCCTTCTCCCACAGCCCGAGCAGCGCGGCGCGGCTGAGCGAGCCGATCGCGCCCGCGGAATCGTCCGCGGCCGCCAAGGATCGTCCCGCGCCGGCCAGCTCGAAGACCCCGGTCGTCAACTGGAGACGGATGTCGTCGAGCCGAGCGCCGAGCGGGCCCTCGGGCGGTTCCGCTGGCGCTGCGCCCAACCGGCCGAGTGACGGCCCCAGCTCGGGTACGTCGATCACGCGGAGGCCCATGCCGGCGGGTGGATCGAGCCGCCGGCGGCCGCGAGCGCCGCCGTGCGGCCGGTGCGGGTCTCGTAGCGGCGCGCGAACTCGGCGAGCGAGTCGGCGGAGAACTCGGAGCGCGGGATGCCGGTGACCGCGATCGTCCGTTCGATCGCGCCCGGCTGTCCTTCCACTTCGATCAGGTCGTCCATCCGCGGATAGCCCTCCAGCCGGGCGACCGTCCCCGCGAGCTGGAGGACCTCGACCCAGCGATCGATCTCGTGCACCACGACGTATCCCAGCGCGGCGAGAAAAGCGGCGGCCGCGCTCGCACCAGTACCCACCGCCAGCTCCACCTCCTCGCGCTCCTTGTAGCCCCCGGCGGAGCGGCGGACCGACCCCTTCCAGCCGAGGACGGCATCGGCGCGATCGCCCGGACCGTGAAAGGTTCGGAGGCGGAGGACCTCGTCGCGCGCGGCAAGCTCGCCGCCGCGGTCGTAGCGGCGGTCGCTCATAGCCCCGCGAAAGCGGACCTCGGCACCGATGGAGAGGAGTCGCATGCGTACGGTGACGGGGTCGGAGAGGACGGCTTTGAGCTCGATCTCGGTTGGCATTCTGCTCGGGATGACGCGCCGAGACGGCGGGTGACGATCAGGTGAGGATCGCTTGCAGCACACGTTCTGTGTCCGACAGATCCTCGAACACCGCGTGCGGCCCGCAGGCGGAGAGGTCGGCGGAGCTGTAACCACCGGTGGCCACCGCGATGGCGCGGGCGGAGATCCCCGCGCCGCAGTGGATGTCGGCCGGCGTGTCGCCGATGATGACGATCTCGGCGCCCGACGGCACCCGGCCGAAGATCCGCGCGGCCCGGCCCGCGGCGATGGCCGGCAGGTCGGCCCGCTCGGCGGCGTCAGAGCCGTAGGCGCCGACCCGGAACCGCGCGGGATCGAGCCCGCCCGATCGGAGCTTGAGCGCGGCGCCTTCGGCGACGTTGCCGGTGAGCAGACCGAGCACGACGCCGGGCTCCGCCTCGAGCCGGTCGAGCAGCGGAGGCACGCCCGGCATCACGGTGGTCCGAGTGGTGGGCCGCTTCAACTCCTGCGCGAGGTGGCCGACGTACCGGCGGCAGACCTCGTTCAGCCGAGCCGGCTCCCGCGGCTCGGGGTCGCCCGCGGCCTCGAGCAGCTCGGCGACGATCTGGGGATCGGTCTTGCCATCGAACCGCACCCCGTCGAACGCCGCGGCCCCCGCGACCTGCTCGGTCAGCGCGGCGACGATGGCCCGCCGCCCCGCGCCCGAGGTCAGGAGGATGGTGCCGTCGATATCGAAAAGCACGAGTTTGTCGAACATGGTGGTTAGGTCTCAGGTCTCAGGTCGCAGGCTTCCGACCTGCGACCTGCGACCTGCGACTTGAGACCTGCGACCTGAGACCTGCGACTTCAGACTTCCTCACCTTCCCTCCAGCCTCCTCGCCGCCATCAACCGCTCCCGCAACGGCGCCGCGCGGGTACCGGGAAGCCACGGCTCGACCACGACCCCGCCGCAGGCGACGGTCGAGTGGATCAGCGTGTCGGCCTCGCCGGCAAAGGCGACGTGGGTGATCGCCCGCCCGTCCTCGCCCCGGAAGAAGAGCAGATCGCCGGGACGGATCGCGTCGAGAGCCACCGCTGTCCCGCCCGCGACCTGGAGCGCGGAATCGCGCGGGAGGATCGTGCCGCGCGCCGCGAACGCGGTCTGCACCAGGCCGGAGCAGTCCACACCCCAGGGCGTCACTCCACCCCATTCGTAGGGCGACCCGGCGAAAGCCTCCAGCGCCCAACACTCGGGCGACCGGGTGCGCGCCGCCACGGCGTTCTCGCCGGCCCGAGGAATTCTCCCCTCGGCCAGCCGGCCGCAGCGCCCGTCGGGGAGGCGGACCCCATCGCCGTCGAGCGCGACCCGCGCCCGCAGCGGCAGCCGGATCCCCTGATCGCCGGCGTGCAGCGTCGCCCCGGCGCTCCATCCGTCCGCCTCCTCCCGCCACCGCGCCGCATCCGCTTCCGTCACCTCCACCAGATACCCGCCGTGCACCCATCCCTCGTACCCGTCCAGATCGGTGCGGATCCGCCGCCATTCGCCCGAGCGCTCGACGATCCGGCCGCTCTCCCCCAGGACGAGCTGGGTCATCTGCTCGGCCCGGAGCGTAGGCGTCGCCATTACCGGCACGATGGCCGAGCGGGCAATGATCGAAGCCGTCACCCTGCGGCCCCGCCGCCCCCCTGCCCCTCTGCCCCGCTACACTCCCGGCACATGGTCACCCCCCGGAACGTACAGATCAGACAGATGAACGTGCCGCACCCGGTACACGGGTAGCCCTCGCTGGCGCGCTCCTCCCGGCCACACGCGCGGCAGCCCATCGCGTCCTTCTCCCGGGTCTCGGTCACCGGCGGTCAGCCCCCGAGGTCGTAGCGTTTGATCTTGTTGATCAGAGTCGCGCGAGAGATGCCCAGCTCGATCGCGGCCCGGGTGCGGTTTCCGGCGTGGTGCTTGAGGGTCCGCTCGATGTGCTGCTTCTCGAGGTCATCCAGGCTGAGCGGGGTGTGCCGCCGGTCGCCGATGCCGGGCCGGGCGCGGAATTCCCCTGGCAGGTGCTCGACGCTCACCGCCGGTTGGCCCCGTCCCAGGATGAGCGCCCGCTCCAGTACGTTTCGCATCTCCCGCACGTTTCCCGGCCAAGGGTACGGCAGCAGGCGTTCCAGCACTTCGGCCGAGAGGGAGGGCGGTCCGTCGGGCAGCTCGGCCCGGAGGTTGCTGAGGAGCCGGTTGATGAGGGCCAGGCGGTCGTCTCGCGAGCGGTCGCGAAGCGCGGGGAGCATCAGCGGCATGACGCTGAGCCGGTAGTAGAGGTCCTCGCGAAACCTCCCGGTTTCGACCTCGACCTGGAGGTTCTTGTTAGTCGCCGCGATCAGGCGGACGTCTACGGTGATCTCCCGGGTGCCGCCCAGCCGGCGGAAGGTCTTGGTCTCCAGCACCTTGAGCAGCTTGGGCTGAAGCTCGGGAGCGAGATCCCCGATCTCGTCTAGCAGGATCGTGCCGTGGTCGGCGATCTCGAAGAGCCCCTGCTTCCGATCCTTGGCGTCGGTAAACGCCCCCTTCTCGTGGCCGAAGAGCTCGGAGTCGAGGAATGTGGCGTTGAGCCCGGCGCAGTTCACCTCCACGAACGGCGCCCTGGTGCGGGGGCTCAGGTCGTGGATCATCCGCGCCACCCACCCTTTGCCGGTGCCGCTCTCGCCGGTGAGGAGCACCGTGGTCCGCTCGCTCTGCGCGAGCAGCCCCACCTGGTGGGCGAAGTCCTGCATGCCGGTGGAGTTGCCCAGCGAGTCGAGGCCGTGCCCGGGGGCGCTCTGCAACTGGAGCGTCTCGTAGATCCGGCGGAGCCGCGCCTTGTCGGCCACCCGCGCTGTCGCCGCGGCGAGGTGCTCGATGTCCACCGGCTTGGTGAGGAAGTTCTCGGCGCCGAGCTGCATAGCCCGCACCGCGGTGCCGACGTCGGCCTCGCCGGTGAGGAGTACGACGGCCGCGTCCCGCTGGCGCAGATGCTCCAGCACCTCCATCCCATCCATCCCGGGGAGCCGGAGGTCCAGGATCACGACCTCGGGCCGGAGGCGGTCGAAGGTGGCGAGCCCGGCCTCGCCGCTCAGCTCGCGGGTGACCTCGTAGCCGACTCGCTCGAAGTAGTTGCCGATGCTGCGCAAAACGTCGACATCGTCGTCGATGAGAAGAACCGAACCGGCCATGCAGAGCCTTTTGAAAGCGAAGGGAGAGCTCGTCACCCTGAACGAAGTGAAGGGGCCATACCCTAGGGCATGCCCCCTTCGCTCCGCTCAGGGTGACAGACGGCCCCCAGAAACTAAACAGTCCCGGCCCCCGCGCCATGCCTCACGCTCCCGGCACCATGATCCGGATCGCCCCCGGCACCACGCTCGCCGTGAACGGCGTGAACCCACCCGGCTCCCCGTCGAGCTGCACCGGCTGTACCGGGTCGGTCTCGACCCGAATCTCCCGCCCGGTGGCGAACCCGACGAAGGTGTCCTCGCCCTCCGGGTTGGGCGCGTCGCGGAGCAGGTCCCACACCGCGCGGACGCTTTGGCCGAGGCTGTTCGCCCGCATCACGACCACGTCGAGCAGGCCGTCGTCGGGCCGGATGCCGGGCCGGAGCCGGACGAACGGCGGGATCACCTCGCCGCAGTTCGCCACCAGCACCATCGCGGCGTTGGCGTCGTATTCCACGCCATCGATGGTGATGACGTGCGCGGTGCTCCTGATCTCGCCGATCAGCCGGAGGGTGGTCGCGACGTAGGCCGCCATCCCCCACCGGCGCTTGTGCTCCGAAAGCGTGCCGGCCATGACCCGGGCGTCGTATCCGGCACCGCAGGCGACGGCGAAATACTGCACTCCGCTCGGCCGCTCCATCCGGCCCAGGTCGAACGGCCGGGGGCGGGCCGCGACCAGCGCGCGGGCCGCCCGCTCGGGCGAAGCGGGGATGCGGAGGTTGCCGGCGAGGAGGTTGCCGGTGCCGCCGGGGATGACCCCGAGGCTCACCTCGGTGCCGACCAGCGCGGCGGCGGCCTGCATCGTGGTCCCGTCGCCACCGAACACCGCCACCACGTCCACTCCCTGGGCGACGCCGTACTCCGCGAGTCGTTTCGCGTCGCCCGGACCGCCGGTCGCCAGTACCTCGGCCTCCCACCCGCCGGCGCGGAGCGTGCGCATCACCGCCTCCACCGCGCGCGCCTGGGTTCGGGCGGCGGCGGGATTGGTGATGAGCAGCGCTCGGATCATGCGGGGCGGCTCTGGGTTGGTCGGTGAGGCGGGGACCCCGGATGACACGGGCGCAGCGGATCGTTCCCGGCCTTGTCCAACCTACGCCGGCTCGGGCCGGCAGTGGGATGGTTGGTCAACAGCACACCATTACATCTTCCGATCCAAGGACGCGGTCACCATCCGTGGTCATCCACCCTACCGAAACGGCCCTGGTAATCACCCTCAGAACTCCCGTTCCCACAGGACGTCGAAGCCGATCTGGTAGGGATTCTCCCGGGTGAGCGAGGTGATGCGCGCGACGCCGGTGCACGATTGGATGGTCGGCTCCACGGTGCCCTGCAGCCGCCACTCGCGGCTGAAGCGGAACTCGAGGCTGGCGCCGAGGTTCTCGTGGCTGAACTGACTGAAATCGGGGCAGAACCCGGCGTTGAAGGTGAGGAAAGTCTTCCGGCCGATCTGCCAGCCCGCGGCGAGCTGGGTAAGGCTGCCGGTGCCCGCCGCGGTGGAGACCCCCGGCCGGATCTCGATCAGGTCGATCGGGATCCCGATGTCCTGGATCAGCGCCCGCTCGAGCTCGCTGGAAAGCGCGCTGGAGAAATAGGCCAGTCCGGTCTCCAGCGCCCCCGCCTGCCCGAGGAGTGTCGCCTCATTGGCCGGGTAGCCGGTGATCAGATAGGACACCAGGTCGGTCTCCGAGATCGGCGGCCGGAAGGTGCTTTCGAGGGTGAGCCTGGGCTGTTGCAGCGTGCCCTCGATGTGGGCGATGATGGGAATCTCCTCGCCCCGCACCGCCCGGACCGTGTGCCGCGCCTCGATGTCGAGCCCGGCGTTCAGGTTGCCGTAGTACTGCACCTGTCCCTCGGTGACGGTGAAGTCCCGGGTCACCGGTCCGATCTTGAGGGTGTAGCTGCCTCGTGGCGCGTTCAGCGTGCCGGTAGGCGAATAGGTATCCCCTGCCTTGCTGACCCGCACCTCGCCCTCGAGCTGGATGTTGGCTTCGGCGGAACGGAGCCACATGTCCGAGCCCATGGAGACTCGCAGGTCGCCGATCCGGAGCGAGTCGAGGAACTGGTTCTGGAACCCGCCGCCGAGATCCTCCCGCCGGATCAGCGTGGTATCTATCAGGTCCGCGATGGTCGGATCGTCCAGATTGATCACCCGCTTGTTGATCAGGTCGGCGAAGTGGATGACTCCGCTGTTGGCCAGCAGGGTGCCGGTCAGGGTCGAACCGAACACCGGGCCGCGGAGCTGGAGATCGCCGGTGGCGGTGAGCGTGGCAAAGTTGCGGACGTCCAGCGCCCGAAACTGCTCCGCCCGAAAGCTCAAGTCGAGGATCGGCCGGGATAGGTCCTCCAGCCGGACCGAGCCGCCGACCGCGAGGCGGCCACCGTCGCTGGCGAGCGTCAGGTCTCGCAACACCAACGAATCGCCCTGCAGCACCCCGCCGCCCCGGATATCGCCGTAGCGGACACCGAGTCCGGGAATCGTCATGCTTCCGTCCCGAATCGCGACCTGGCCCTGGAGGTTGGGCTCGGTCCAGGTTCCCTCGACCTGCACGTCCGCCGCGAGCCGCCCGCCCACCCGCGTGACCGCCGGGGTGAGCGCCTCCAGGATAGCGAGATCGACGCTGCCGGCGTGGGCCCGGACCGAGATGGGGCCATCCAGCCGCCGTCGCTCCACTCCGCGCAGCGCGAGGTCGAGCGGCAGGTGGGCCTCGATCTCCAGCACCCGCTCACCGGTTCGCCAGAGATCGAGGTTGGCGTCGAGCCGCTGGTCGGCATAGTTGATCACGCCCTGCACGAAAGGCGAGCGGAACTCGCCGAACTTGGCCTGCCCCAGCCGTCCGACGCCGCGCAGCGTGGGCATCCGGGCGGTGCCGCCGAGCTGGAGATCGAGCCCGACCTCGCCGGCCACGCCGGCGGTATCGCGCTGCAGCAGGGCGTAGAGATCGCGGAGATCGAAGCCCAGCACCTCGATGGCCATCTGCCCCGGCTGTTCCGCCGGAAGCGACCCGACCAGGTTCACCTGGCCCGAGCCGTCCAGCGCTGTCAAGGAGAGCGGACTCACCGAGGGCGGGGCCGAGTCGCTCAGCGCGATCACGGCCGGCTCCCGCAGCCGGTAGCGGCGGGTGGGCAGTGCTGCGAGCAGGGTGTCCAGCCAGAGCAGGCGCACGCCCTCGCGCTCGTACCACTGGCCGGTGCCGTCCACCCGCGCGCGGTTGCCGACGGCGCTTCCCAGGCTCCACTGGAGCGAGTCGGCGTAGCCCCGGAGCTCGCCACCGGTCGACTGGAAGGTCCAGCCGCCGGCCGCGATCGAGTCGGCGCTGGCGAAGGCGGTGAGCCGTGGCCGCCGGCCGCCGAGCCAGGTGAAGCCCGCGGTGGCGAGGGGCGAGCCGTACTGCTGAAACTGAAGTCCCTCGACGGTGAGGTCGCCCGAGGCATCGAGCGTGTCGAGGCTGCCGGCGAGCCGGACCGTGCCCCGCGCGCTCCCACCGAGCGGCACCAGGTCGGGACTGGTGTCGCGCCGCATTCCGGTGGCGGCCAGGAGTAGCGAGTCAAAGCCGATCAGGCTGTCGGCGACCAGCGCGAACGTCATCTCGCCCCGGTGGGGCTCGGCCCAGCCGAGCGTGCCCCCGCCCGCGGCGCGCGCGCCCTGCCACTCGGCGTACGCGGTGTCCACCCGGATGATGCTGTCGTGCACGCCGCCCCGCGCGAACACGCTGTCGATGGTCCA
>JACCSE010000574.1 GCA_013813145.1 Gemmatimonadales bacterium | reverse complement strand
GCGCAGGCGTCGAGCCGCGCCGGCCGCGGCAAAGCCGGCTGGACCTGGCCGCCCGGTGGGACGGTGTGCTCCACGTGCGCGCGGCCGGGCTTACCAGGCTCAACGCGGTGGAGCCGCTCGAAGTCTTCACTCTCTTCCATGGACAGGCAGTCACCGCGGGCCAGGTGGTCGCATCGGTCAAGGTGGCGCCGCATCTCATCGCGGAGGAGGTCGTGCTCGAGGGGGTGCGAATCGCGCGCCAGGAGGGGCCGCTGATCGAGGTGAAGCCCTACCTGGCCCTGGAAGTCGCGGCGATCGCGGAGGAGGCGATCAGCGCCGACGGGCTGGCCCGCTTCGAGGCCGGTGCCCGGCACAAGGTCGAGGCGCTGGGCTCCCGGTTCGTCGGGACGACCGTGGTGGGTGACGGGGACGCGGACACCGCCGAAGCCGGCGGGCGGGAGGCGCTGATCGAGCTGGTGCGCCGGCGAGGGATCAGGGTGGTCCTGGTCGGCGGGGTGTCGGCGGGAGATCCGATCGCGTCCTTCTTTTCCGCCCTGGAGGATCTGGGCGGCCGGGTGCTGCGGCGGGGCGTGCCGGCCCACCCCGGCTCGATGATCTGGCTGGCTCAGCTCGAGGGCGCGACGCTGCTCGGCCTGCCGCAGTGCGGCATGTTCACCATGGCCACCGCCGCCGACCTCATCCTGCCGCGGCTCCTGACCGGCGAGGCGCTGGACGCGGCGGCGCTCGCGGAACTGGGGCATGGCGGGATCCTCGGCCGGGAAATGCGATTCAGATTCCCGGCGTACGCGCGGGACCTCGAAGCGCCGGAGGGGTGACCTACCCGCCATATTGCAGCATGACCCACCTTCCCGACATCGACGCCGTTCAGGCCGCCTTCGCCGACCGGGGATACGTGGCGGATCGCGACCTTGCGACCGCCGTTTTCCTCTCCCTGACGCTCGGCCGGCCGCTGCTGCTGGAGGGCGAGGCCGGCGTGGGTAAGACCGAAGTGGCCCGCACGCTCTCGGCGGTGCTCGGTGCGCATCTGATCCGGCTCCAGTGCTACGAGGGATTGGACGTCAACACCGCGGTCTACGAGTGGGACTATCCGCGGCAGATGCTGGAGATCCGCCTGCTGGAGGCGCGCGGCGAGGCCAAGTCCGCCGCCACCAGGGACATCTTCAGCGACGAGTTCCTGATTCGCCGCCCGCTGCTCCAGGCGCTGGAGAGCAGGGCCGCTGAGGCACCGGTCCTCCTGATCGACGAGGTGGACCGGGCGGACGAAGAGTTCGAGGCATTCCTGCTGGAGATCCTGAGCGACTTCGCCATCACCATTCCCGAGATCGGCACGATCCGGGCGGCCCGCCCCCCGCGGGTGATCCTGACCAGCAACCGCACCCGGGAGGTGCACGACGCGCTGAAGCGCCGCTGCCTGTATCACTGGATCGACTATCCCACCGCGGAGCGGGAGCTCGCGATCCTGCACGCCCGGCTGCCTGCGGTGCCGGCAATGCTGGCCCGGGAGGTCGTCGCCTTCATCCAGCGCCTCCGGGAGGCAGACCTCACCAAGTCGCCCGGCATCGCCGAGACGCTCGACTGGTCGGCGGCGCTGCTGGCGCTTGGCGTCGACCACCTGGGGCCGGCGCAGGTGGACCAGACGCTCGGGGTGCTGCTCAAGTACCAGGAGGACATAGCCGCCATCCGGGGGGTCGGGGCGAGGACGATCCTGGATGAATCCCGCGCCGGCGGCGCCGCGCGGAGGCCCGCGTGAGCGTGGGCCTGAAGCAGTACCGGCTCCTGGCCGACGCGGTCCGGGACATCATGCTCTTCCTCCGGCCCGACGGGCGTGTCGTGGAGGCGAACCAGGCGGCGCTCGACGCCTATGGCTACTCCAGGGAGGAGCTGCTCGCGCTGTCGGTCTTCGACCTCCGGGAGCCGGGCGACCGGCCGCTGGTGATCCGCCAGCTCGCGGTGGCGGACGCGGGAAGTGCCAAGTTCGAGGCGGTCCACCGTCGGAAGGACGGCCGCCGCTTCCCGGTGGAGGTGAGCTCACAGGGAGCCGAGGTCGGCGGCGAGCGCCTTCTCCTCAGCGTGATCCGCGACGTGAGCGACCGGAATCGGGCCGAGCGGGCGCTTCGAGAGAGCGAGGGGCGCTTCCGCACCATCGCCAACGCCGCACCGACGCTCATCTGGCTCGCGGATGCGGACAACCGATGCACCTGGTTCAACAACCCCTGGCTCGACTTCACCGGACGCACCTTGGAGCAGGAGATCGGAACCGGGTGGATGAACGGCCTCCACCCGGATGACGTCGAGCGGTACGTGGCCGCCGACGAGGAGAGCTTCAGGCAGCGGGCCCCGATCGCGCACGAGTACCGGCTTCGCCATCGCGACGGGGAGTATCGCTGGCTGCTGGAGCGTGGAGCGCCGTTCCACGGCCCGGACGGGGCGTTCGCCGGATACGTCGGCTCCTGCGTGGACATCACCGACCGGAAGGCGGCCGAGGAGCAACTCCGCCTGGCCCTGGCGGCGAGCCAGGCGGGCGTCTGGTCGTGGGACCTGGTGGCGGGCACCGTCGCCTGGTCGCCTGAAAACTTCTTGCTCTATGGATTCGATCCCTCGCGCGGCCAGCCCGGTCAGGTCGAGTGGGAAAGCCGGCTTCACCCGGACGATCGCTGGCGGGTGACCCAGGCGGTGCAGGACGCGCTGGAGGGCCGCACCGCCGAGTACCGGTCCGAGTTCCGGGTCGTTCACCCCGAGCGCGGGGTCCGCTGGCTCATCGGCCTGGGCCGGGTCGAGCGGGCCCCCGATGGTACTCCGATTCGGATGAGCGGGATCAATCTCGACGTGACCCAGCGGCGCGAGACCGAGGCGCGGCTGCAGCAGGCGCAGCGGGTGCAGTCCGTCGGGCGGCTGGCCGGTGGGATCGCCCACGAGGTCAACAATCTCATGACCGCGGTGCTGGGCTTCGGCTCGTTCGCCATCCGCGAGCTGGAACCGGGACATCCGGCGACCGCCGAAGTGGAGCAGATGATCAGGGCGGGCGAGCGCGCCGCGGCGATCACCCGGCAACTCCTCGCCTTCACCCGGCAGCAGGTGCTCCGGCCGGCGCGGCTCGAGCTCAACGCGGTGGTGCGGGAGCTGGTCCCGGTGCTGGAGCGGCTGCTCGGCGCGGAGCACCAGCTCGTGCTGCGTCTGGGCACCGGGCTGGGCGACGTGCAGGCCGACCGGGGCCAGCTCGAGCAGGTGCTCGTCAACCTGGCCCTGAACAGCCGCGACGCCATGGGAAGCGGTGGGACGGTGACGGTCGCGACCGAGGCCGCCGAGTTGGAGGCCCCGGCGGTCGGGCGGCATCCCGGGATCGAGCTCCGCCGGGGGCGGTACCTCCTGCTCAGCATCAGCGACACCGGTACCGGGATGGACGAGGCGACACGCTCGCGGGTCTTCGAGCCCTTCTTCACCACCAAGCCGGTGGGCCAGGGCACCGGGCTCGGACTCTCGACCGTCTACGGTATCGTCAAACAGAGTGGGGGCTATGTCTGGATCTACAGCGAGCTGGGGCTTGGCACGACGGTAAAGGTCTACCTTCCGACCAGCGAAGTCGCCGCTCCGGCCGGAGAGCCCGCGGCTCCTCACGGCGAGGTTCCGGGCGCGCAGGGTGAGCTCGTGCTGGTCGCCGAGGACGAGCCGACCGTGCGGGGCCTCACCCGCCGCACGCTGGAGCTGCACGGATACCGGGTCGTCGAGGCGGTGGATGGACGGGCCGCGCTGGAGCTGCTGGAGGATCTCGGGGGCGGTGTGGACCTGGTGCTCACCGACGCGGTCATGCCCGACCTGAGCGGCCGGGCGCTGGGCGAGATCATCGGCGCGCGCTGGCCGGAGATCCCGGTGATCTACATGTCGGGGTATCCGGGAACGGAAGTGGTGGATCGCGGACTGGTGAGCCCCCACGCGCCCTTCGTCGCCAAGCCGTTCACCCCCGAGGCTTTCGCCCGGCGGACGCGCGAGGTGCTCGACGCTGCTCGAAGCTGACCGGGTGGCGTTCCCGGGCGATCTCGATGACCAGCAGCTCGAGCCGCTGGCGTCCCCAGTCCTCGGGCCCGACCCGGCCCAGGTGAATATCGGCCAGGGAAGCGGCGCACACGTCGACCGGAAGCGCCGAGCAGGCGTGGGTGGTGGCGAGGCCGATCGGGAACATGCCGGCAGCCCGCGCCGCCTCGACCCCCGGAGGCGCGTCCTCGATCACGACGCATTCGGACGGCGCCGCGCCCAGGGCGATGCCCGCGCGTTGATACACTTCAGGATGGGGCTTTCCCTGCCCCACGTCCTCGGCGCAAAGCATGACCCGGGGATCGGGCAGCCCGGCGGCGCGGAGCCGGCCGACCGCGGTGGCCCGCCGGCCGGACGTCGCGACCCCCCAGCTGGCCGCGGGGAGCTGGCTCAGGAGACGCAGCGCTCCGGGCAGCGCACGAAGGCCAGGTTCGGAGTCTTCGTCGTCGGCCGCCAGGATCGCGACCTCCGCCTCGGCGTCGAGATGCGGCGCGGCGATCCGGATCGTCTCGATGGCGCGGCGGCCGTGGCAGATCTGGAGGAACGGCTCGGGCTGAAGCCCGCGGGCGCCGGCCCACCGGCGCCATTGCCGCTCCACGAACGCCGCCGAATCCACCAGCACGCCGTCGAGATCGAAGATGATCGCGGAACAATCGAAGCGGATCATGGACGATAAGATGTTGGTCGGTTCCCGATCGCGTTAGCCCCCGTGGACGGCTCCGTCTTCACCGCAAACGTCATGCGTTTCGGGCGCATCCTGCGACGCGCCGGACTCGATGCCGAACCGGGGCAGACCGCGACTTTTCTCCGCGCGCTCACCCTGCTGGGCTTCGGCCGCCGGGGTGACGTCAGGGCGGCGGGGCGGGCGATCTTCGTCCGGCGGCGCGAGGACCGGCCGCTGTACGATGCGGCGTTCGATCTCTTCTGGAGACGTCGCGGGACCGGCGGACTGGACGGCCGCCTGCCTCGGCTGCGGCAGGAGGGGCGGCCCCCGTCGCTTTCGCCCGCCTCGGAAATGGAAGCTCACCAGGCGGTCGAGACGGTCCCCGCGGTGCGGCCCGACGCCGCGAGCGAGCGGGAGGCACTCCGCACCACCGATTTCGCCAGCCTCACGCCGGAGGAGACCAGGGACGCCCAGGCCATGCTCGAGGCGCTCCGCCCCCGGCTCCCGGTCCGCCGGGCCCGCCGCAGCCGGCTGGACCGCGCCGGCCACCGGCCGGTCATGCGCACCATGCTCCGGGATTCGCTGGCCGCGGGCGGCGAGCCGATGCGGTGGCGTTGGCTTCGGCGCACGGTGCGGGCCCGGCCCATCGTGCTGGTCTGCGACATCAGCGGGTCGATGGAGCGGTACAGCCGGTTCATGCTCCGCTTCGCCCACGCGCTTCAGCGGAGCGGCGCCCGGGTAGAGGTGTTCGTATTCGGCACCCGGCTCACCCGGATCACCCGGCAGCTCAGGACCCGGAGCCCGGACGAGGCGCTCCGCCGGGTGGCCGGAACCGTCGTGGACTGGAGCGGCGGGACCAGGATCGGCGAGAGCCTCAAGGAGCTGAACCGGCGCTGGGTCCGCCGCACGGTGCGGAGCGGGGCGGTGGTGCTGGTGGTATCGGACGGCTGGGAGCGGGGCGACCCGGCGCTGCTTGCCCGGGAGATGGCGACGCTTCGGCGCTCGTGTCACCGACTGCTCTGGATCGACCCGCTGGCGGCGCGGCCCGGGTTCGAGCCGGTGACGGCGGGACTTCGCGCAGCGCTGCCGCACGTGGACGAGCTGGTCCCGGCGGCGAGCGTGGCATCGCTGGAGGAGCTGGCGGGGAGGCTTGTCGCGTTGTAATGCGAGCTCCCCGCACGCGACCCCGCCCGCTCGCTGGCGCAATGCCCCCGGCGCGGCCACATTCGAATCGTCCCATGCCGTTGGCAGCCGATGACCATACCACCGCAACTCGCTGACACCCTGCGCGAGCGGTACGTGCTCGAGCGCGAGCTCGGCCGGGGGGGATGGCAACGGTCTACCTCGCCGACGACCTCCGGCACGGCCGGCAGATCGCGCTCAAGGTGCTCCACCCGGAGCTCGCCGCCACCATTGGCCCGATGCGGTTTCTGCAGGAGATTCGGCTCACCGCTCGGCTCCAGCACCCCCACATCCTGCCCATGCTCGACTTCGGCGAGGCCGCCGGGCATTGCGACCCGGAGTTCCGGCCAGCGGTGGCCGAGGCGCGGCGCCGGCTCGCAGCGCTCGCGGGGGAACCTTCGACATAACGGACCAGAAGGAGCGCCATGAGTCGAGTGGCCTTCCTGGTCAGCAGCCACGCAAAACCCTCGGCACGCTGGACTATCATTATCAAGTTGCGAGGGAGGGCTGCTCAGCCCTTGGCGGCATACCGATTTGACCTCTCATCCAGGCACCCACCGATGCGTGATCTTCTCCCCGAATACGACCGGCTGACCGCGACCGGCGAGCCGGTCGGCCGCGCCGTAGTGACCAGCGTCTGGGGCTCCGCCCCCCGCCCGGAGGGCTCCAGCATGCTGGCGACGCGGGACGGCGTCATGGCCGGCTCGGTCTCCGGCGGGTGCGTCGAGAGCGCCACCGCCCTGGAAATCGCCGAGGCCATCGGGCGGGGGAGCCCGAAGCTGGTCACCTTCGGTGTGAGCGACGAGAAGGCGTGGGAGGTGGGGCTCGCCTGCGGCGGAACCATCAAAGTGCTGGTCGAACCTGGCGTGCGGCCGGAGGTTCTCGCCGCGGCCCGGGGCGACGGCGGCGAGGTGCTCGCGACGGTGACGGAAGGAGCGGGAGCCGGAGGTTCCGCGCGGGTGTTGGCTGACGGAGCGGTCGAAGGTGCCCTGGCCGGGGTGCCCGCCGAGCGGCTGCGGGCAGCCGCACTCGACGCCCTCCGGCGGGAGCGAAGCGCCACGGTGACGCTGGAGACTCCGGCCGGCGCGGCGACGGTGTTTCTGGAAGTGTTTCCCCGACAGCCGCGCCTGGTGATCTTCGGCGGGGTCCATATCGCGGTGGCGTTGGTCCCGCTGGCCCAGCTCCTGGGCTACCGGACCATCGTGGCCGACGGGCGGCAGGCGTTCCTCACCCGGGAGCGCTTTCCTGAGGCGGACGAGCTGATCCTGGCCTGGCCGGAAGAGGCCTTCGGGCAGATCGGGCTCGACGCCTCGTGCTACATCTGCATCCTCTCCCACGATCCCAAGTTCGACGAGCCCGCGCTGCGGCTGGCGCTGCGCTCTCCGGCGGCGTACATCGGCGCGATCGGGTCCAGGAAGACCCAGGCCGCCCGCCGCGAGTGGCTCCGGAGTGAGGGGTTCACCGAGGAGGAGATCGCCCGAGTGCACGGCCCCATCGGCCTGGAGCTCGGCGGCCGCCAGCCGGCGGAGACGGCGCTGGCGATTCTGGCGGAGATGACGGCAGTGAGGTACCAGGGGGGCAGCGGGACGGGGGAGCAGCGGGGCGGTGGGGCAGTCCCGGCGG
>JACCSE010000566.1 GCA_013813145.1 Gemmatimonadales bacterium | reverse complement strand
CTATGACGTTTGCGCCCATTTGCTCCGGCCGTCTCGGTGGAGCCCGTATGCCTTGAGACGGCGCCAGAGAGTGGTGCGGCTGATGCCCAGGTGTCTGGCCGTCTCGGCGAGCTTCCAGTTATGCGCGTCGAGGGTCTTGACGATAGCCTCCTTTTCCCGGGCCGCCAACGTGGTCGCACCTTCAACCCCTGGAATGAACATCGCTTCACCCAGCTCCAGCCCTCCGACCCGAAGCGGACGGAGCCGCCCGCCGAGTGCGGCAAGCCGGGGCCCCAGGTCGGGGGCGCCTTCGCTCAGGTCCATTCCCGCCAGTGCCTCGCGAGCCTGCTGGTTGGCGTAGAGAAGCCGCCCTTCGACATCGAAGACGACCACCCCCTCGCTGAACCCGTCGAGCAAGGCCTTGGCCAGCGGGGAGAATACGGACGGCAACTGGTTCAGCGGGATCGCTTCTGGCATGGCCGACATACGATTTGGGAATCCGGTGGTTTCAAAGGTGGACGTTTAGAATCCGGCCCGCCCGAGTGGGTTAAGTACCTGAATGGTAACCACCTGAGCCGTTGCCGAGTCCCCGGCGTCCAGGGATGGTGGCCGGGTAGCCGTCCGTGCGCCTGCTAAAATCAAGACGCCGACAAGGCGGCAGGGTGCACAATGGAGCGTGCCCACCACGTTCACCGCCGCCGGCCAGGCCGGGAGCGATTCTTCTGCCCCCGGTGACCGCGGGCTCTCCCGCCGCTGCCGCCACGTCCGCCGCGCTTGTCCTCCGAATCCCCAATCCATTCCCGCTCCGGCGCGCGCTTGAGTTCCGCATGCAGCGCGGGGATCGTGTCCGCCAGCACCGGCGCGTGGCGGCCGCGCTGCACCGCGAACCGGAGCGGCCGGTCGAGCGGAGGGAGATCGTCCGGCCGGAGCCGCTTGGCCTGTCCTTCCCGCAGGCGCACCCGTGCGATACCCTGGCCGTTGTGGACCTCGTAATCGAGCGGTGCGGCGTCGCCCCGAATACGGATCATCGAAGGGAGCGCCTCCAGCCGCTCTCGGGTCGCCTGATCCACCAGGGCGGCGGGGTCGAGGTGGAAGCGAGCGCGCTGAAAGTCTTCCCAGCTCTCGACTCCCTCGAGTTGCGCCCGGATCAACCGCCGGACCGAATCCGGCGAGACATCGGCCAGCGTGCCCCCCGACCTCCGCCACAGCTCGTCCAGCAGCGCGATGCTGCGCCGAAGCCGGCCCGCATCGGGATGAACCACCTCACCGGCGAGCAGCGCGTCGGTCAAGAGCTCCCACGCGGCGGGCCGCAGCGCTGCGGGAATCGGCCCGTCCAGCGAGTCCACCTCGGTCTCCAGCTCGAAGCCGAAGTAGATCCGGCGCCGCTCGACCACCAGCCGCTGCTGCTTGCGGTTGCCGCCGAGTGCGACCCTGGCCTCACCCAGCCTGGCATACTGCCGCACCAGATCGTACGGAATCGTCGTGCCCTCGATTCCGGCCCGGGGAACGCCGAACCGGTCGGCGAAAAAGCGGAGGTTGCCCGCCACCGCGCCCCAGCTTCCCGCCACCGAGCTCTTGGAAACCCGCGCCTCCTGTCCATCCGCTGTGTGCCCTTCGATGACCAGATCGAACGGCATGATACGGGCGACCAGGTCGGCCCACTGCTTCCTCAGGTCCTTCGAGGCATAGGGCAGCTGCTTGGGGAGGGGGAGCTCGATCGAGCGGTACACCGAGGCCGTGCCCAGCGCGGTGTCCTCGATCGCCTTCACCAGCACGCCGCGACGCTCGGCCCACTCCGCGAGCCCATCCTCGAACAAGTGCCGCGGGAGCCCGTACACTTCGCCCAGGTAGCCGTGCTGGTTGACCGCCTCCGCGTACAAGTTGTAGGCGGTGAGATGGTCGCTGCCGTTGACCACGACGCCGTGCAGATCCCGTTCCTCCCGGGTCATCCGATGGAGCGACTCGATGTTGGAGGAAACGGCCACCAGCGGCACCAGCTCGGCCTCTGCGTGGACCAGCAGCTCGCCCCACGCACGTTCCACCGGCAGCGCCTCGACCTCGCGGCCATAGGAGGTGAGCCGGCCGTTCTCCACCAGACCGCGGTCGGTGAGGAGGGTGACGGCGCGGCGGTAAGCGGCCCGGTCGAGCGGCACCGGAAGATCGAGGTCGCGCGCGTCGACCCCGATCGCGGCGCAGGTGATCGCCACCCGTTCGGCGTCTCCCGCGAGCTGAAACTCCGGCGGAGTGGGACGCAGCTCCGCGAACTCGAGGTCCCGGTCGCTCAGGATGGTGACTTCGCCGGCCGGCACCCGGCCGTGCACCCGGCCCGCCATCTGGAGGATCTCATTGGCGCCAAGATAGAGGCGGTGGAGGACGTTACGCCCGCGCTCGACCACGTTGCCGTAGCGGGCGTCGTAGATCACCACGGTGTCCAGCCCGCGGACGTTGATCGCGGATTGTCCCGCGGCCGTCATGGCGAGCAGGAACGGCCGGTCCACCTCGCCCTCCAGAAACGGCCGGATCACCCGGATCGGCTCGCCGCCATGATAGAACGCCGTGGTGAGCCGCTTCCACTGTGCCCCCAGCTCGATCGCGAGCCGCTCCACCTCGGCGCGGGTGGGCACGAACACGGCCACCCCGCGCTTCTCCTTGATGACGTGCCGGATGTATCGCTCGTCGAGGAACTCCTCGGGCGTCTGCCGTAGCACCTGCACCTTGGCCTTGAGCGCCGGATCGAAGGCGTAGGTGACGAGCACGTCGGCGCTGCTGAGATAGCGGGAGTAGAACGCCGGATCCACCGTGGCGCTGAGCCAGATGTAGCGGCAGCCGGCCCGCTTGCCCAGCGCGAGACAGAGCTCGAGTTCGGCCGAGGTCTGGTGGATCTCGTCCACGACGACGGTGTCGCGGGCGGTGATGAGGTCGTCCTGGAACCAGCGGCGGGCGATCCCGGTGGTGACGATGACCACGTTCCAACTCGGCGTCTCGGGCGTCGCCTCCCGCTCGCGGTTCACCACCCCGACCTTGAGCGGCTCTCGGAGAATAGACTCGGCGATGGGCCGGATGCCGAGCGTCTTCCCGGTGCCGGTTCCCGCCACGATCCCGAACCCTTGGCCGGAGGCGGCCAGATCGCGGATCTCGGCGCCGTGCTCCCGTTCGAGCAGCGTATCCAGGTGAAGCCGGAGGGCCAGCTCGATAGTCTCGCACGCCGCCCGGGTAGGTGCGATGACGATCATGCGTCCGGTGGGGTGCGGAGCGTATCGGTAGGCGTCGGGATCGGGGGGGAGGTGGTGGTCGCGGGAGGGGTGCATGGTGGAAGAAAGGAGTAAACTGGGTCGGGGCGCTAGTCAGACGGCGGACGGCGGACGGCCCTCCAGCCTGTCATTCCGAGCGTAGCGAGAGATCTTCTCGAACGGGATTCAATGCCCGTGGAGAAGATCTCTCGCTACGCTCGGGATGACATTGGTGCGGCTATCGGTGCCGGGACCAACCTCGATTCCGGCGAGCGGGCGCCGGGCGGCGTCAGTCGTCCCAGTCCCGGTTTCGGTCGTCGTCGTGATCGCACCCCTCGTAGTATCGGCCGTCGCGCTCGTAGACTACGACCCGCTGCACTCGGTGCGGATGGCCGTGCCAGCGATCGTAGTACCGGCCGTTCGCGTAGTAGACCGTGACCGGGCGGAAGCCGTGGCGCTTCCAGTGCCGGTGGTGACGATCTCGGTGCACCCGCTCGATCACGACCGCGCGCGGTGCCGCGTACCGGTAGACGGCGGGGCGGCGACGATAGGTGGAGTACCCGTCGCCCACCACCACGCGGCCCGCCACTGGACCGCCGCGGACTACGACGTCCGCCGACACCTGCTGTGCCTGAAGAGGAGCCGCGACCAACACCAACCCGTAGAGCAGCGAGCCCGCGATGACGCCGGTTCTCATGGTGACCTCGAGTGGGGGGCAGGGAGACTGTGGTCTGCCGGAGGTGCCAGGGTCGTGCCAGGGCTTAAGTCGTTGCTAGTGCGCTACTGAGGAGCCGAGCCCGAGGACGGGGCGTCCTCCGCGGCAGACGGAGCGGGGGACGCTATCCAGCCTTCCGCCGGGGGGGCGACGCTTGCGTCGCCCTTTCCAGTCGGGTGAGGCAAGCCTCGCCCCCACGCTTGATTGTTGCCTGCTCGTCCACCCAGTCGCAGACGATGCGGAAGGCGCTGTCCCGGTCGAGAGAGAAGGCGGTCATGAGGTAGGGAACGGCACCGTACATGTTGCTTCTTCCGCCTGACTGAAGGCGGCGGAGAAACGCGCTCTGGACTTTATTCAAGTTGCTAAATGCCGTCAGAGTATTGACTTATCTAGGTGACCTCGGACCCCCGATATAAGCCGAAATGAGGCCGGCTGCAACCGCCGCACCGGCGACGAACCAACCTGTATGCCTCCTTGACACCGACAGAGGTGATATCCATACTAGGGTCCTCTTTGAACGTACGCGCTGTCTGAGGACGAGCTACCCGCCTCCCGCGGGACCGCGTGGTTCCCTCCACGTCGCTCCGTTGCCGGAACACTTCCCGACTTCGTCGAGCCGCGTATGTTTCGCGAAATTCTCTCGTTCTTCACTAATACAGCACCCAGG
>JACCSE010000554.1 GCA_013813145.1 Gemmatimonadales bacterium | reverse complement strand
CTGGACCGGACGATGCCGTACCTGCGGTTCTGTTTCACCCGCGGGTTCGTGCTGTTCTCGCTCGCGCTATTCGCCATCTATGCCCTCGTCCTGGCCGTTCGGTGGCCCGAGTTCAGCGGGGCCCTGGCCGACCTGTACCATCTCCGGCTCACCCCGGGAGATCTCGCCCTACTTTATCTCACCGCCCTCGTCGTCATCGCGATCCACGAGCTGGGCCACGCGTACACCTGCAAGCATTTTGGCGGACAGGTGCACGAGATGGGCGCGATGCTCATCTACTTCGAGCCCGCCTTCTTCTGTAACTGCAACGATGCCTGGACCTTTCCCGAGCTGCGAGCGCGGCTCTGGGTGACGGCGGCTGGGAGCTGGATCCAGATGGTCGTCGCAAGTCTGGCGGCGGTGGTCTGGTGGGCCGCGGCACCGGGGACGCTGCTGTCGGAAGTCGCGCTCGCCTGCGTGCTCATCGGCGGATTCACGACCGTGCTCATGAACGTCAATCCGCTCATACCGCTCGACGGCTACTACGCGCTGAGCGACTGGCTCGAGGTCCCCAACCTCCGGCAGCGGGCCTTCGCCTACCTCGCCTGGCTACTCAAGAGCAAGCTGTTCCGACTCGACCTGCCGGCGCCGGCCGCCGACGACCGCGAGCGTCGCATCTTTACGGTGTACAGCCTGCTGGCCGCGGGGTACATCTGCTCCATTTTCCTGCTGGTCGGGGGGATAGTGTACGGTTGGCTCAGCGAGGCGCTCGGCGTGCTCGGGGTCCTCCTCTTCGCCACTCTCGTTTGGCGCATGGCGCGGGAGCCGCTCCGGGAGTGGGGCCGTACCGCGGCGACCTCCGCCCGCGGGATCCTGGCGCGCCTGCCCAGGGGCCGCCGGGCGCGGGTGCTGGCGGCGGCCGGCGGGGTCGTCCTGATCGTGGCTCTGGTTCCCAGGCCGATTACCGTGAGTGGTCCGTTCACCGTCGCGCCCGGCTTTCGGATCGCGCTGGTCGCGGCCGACTCGGGCGTGGTGTTCGACATATCCGCCCGCGAGGGTGCCGTCGCCCCCCAGGGTGCCACTCTCGCCCGGATACGGAATCTGGATCTCGAACGCGCGGTGGCGGCGGGGGCCCGAGCCGTGGACAGCCTTTCGCTGCGGGAGGTGTCCGCGCGGGCCGGTGGGCGTGACGGCGAGGTGGCTCGGCTGGCCGACGCCGGAAGGGCGGAGGGGGCCCGTCTCGCCGGCCTGCAGTGGCGCATGGAGTCCCTGATTCTCCGGGCCCCCGAGCGTGTCCTCATCGTCACGCCGAGGCCGGAGGAGCAGGCGGGTCGATGGGTGGCGCTGGGCGACACCATCCTGGAAGTCGCCGACCCCGACCGGGTCGAAGCCCGAGTCGCGGTGCACGGCGCCGGCGCCTCCATGATCCGTCCGGGACTGCCGGTCCGGCTCGTCTCCCATGCCGATCCCGGACTCCGGCTCGGCGCCGTCGTGGCCCAGGTGTCGGCCGCGGCGTCAGATACGGGCGGGGCGGTGGAAACCCGGGTGCGGCTCGATCCGGCGGAGGCCCTGCGCCCCGGGATGACCGGCGAGGCCAGCATCACCATCCGCCGCTCCAACCTTTGGGGTGCCCTCTGGTGGGCGCTCCGGCGGAGGGTCCGGACCGACCTGCTCCTCTAGTGCTTGCGCGACGGCGCAACCGTCGCAACCATTGGAACATCCTTCACCGGGGACTGGGCCATTCCGCGGGACATGCTGGCGCTGGTCCGCCGTGCCTTCGAGGGCCGGTACGCGGTCGAGCGTGAGATCGGGAAAGGCGGTAACGCGCGCATCTACCTGGCGCGCGATGCCGCCGGGTCCGAAGTCGCCCTCAAGATCCTCCATCCCGAGCTGCTGGTCAGCGTCGCGGCCGACCGCTTCCTGCGCGAGATCCGGCTGGCCCGACAGCTCGACCATCCCCATATCGCCCGCCTGCTCGATTCCGGGGAGCAGGACTGGCTGGTCTACTTCGTCATGACGTACGAGGAGGGGCCCACCCTGCGGGAGCATCTGGCCCGCACCGGCCCGCTCTCCGTCGCCGAGACCATCCGGCTGGCCGGCGACCTGCTGGATGCCCTCGAGCACGCGCACGCCCACGGCATCGTCCACCGGGACGTGAAACCCGACAACGTGGTCCTGACCCCCAGGGGCGCGGTTCTCCTCGACTTCGGCATCGCCCGCGCGGTGGCGGCCAGCGGGAGCGACCGGCTCACCCGCTCCGGCATCGCGGTCGGCACCTCGACGTATATGAGCCCGGAGCAGATCACCGCGGTCAAGGAGATCGACCTCCGGAGCGATCTCTATTCGCTCGGGGCCATGCTCTTCGAGTGCCTGGCCGGACAGCCCCCCTTCACCCACCGCAACGAGGCGGTGGTGCTCCAGCTCCACCTCACCCAGCCCGCCCCC
>JACCSE010000521.1 GCA_013813145.1 Gemmatimonadales bacterium | reverse complement strand
TCCCGTGCGGCGGGCTCGGGACCCGCCTTCATCCCATCACCCGCTGGCTCCCCAAGGAAATGCTGCCGGTCGCGCTGCGACCGGTGCTGCATTGGACCTTGGACGAGGCCGCCGACGCGGGGCTCCTCCGGGCCATCATCGTGACCAACCCCCACAAGCCGATGCTCGAGGCCGTGGCGCGGAGCTATTCCGGACCGCTGGAGTTGGAGTTCGTGCCCCAGGACCACCCCCGCGGTCTGGGCGACGCCCTCCTCCGCGCCCGGGATCAACTGGCCGGCTCGCCATTCGTGGCCATCCTGCCCGATAACCTGTTCAGCGGCCCCAACCCTACTGCGGCGGTCCTCGCCACCCATCGGGCCACCGGGCTCGCCACGGTGCTGCTCGCCGAGATCGCGCGCGAGGACGCAGCAACCAAGGGAGCGACCGGCCGGGCCGCGGTCCGCCGGGAGGCGGACGGGACGCTGCGGGTGACCGAGGTGGCGGACAAGGGAAAGGGGCGCTTCGATACCGCCGGGCTGACCGCGGCGATGACGCCGATCGGACGGATGGCATTCCCGGGCGAGATCCTGGAGGAGTTCGAAGATGTGGGGCGCGGGCTCCCGCCCGGCGCCGAGCTGGACGATGTGCCGGTGATCCAGCGTCTGGCCCGCCGCGACGCGCTCGCCGGGGCGATCAATCGGGCGCGGTTCTACGACGTCGGAGTGCCCGAAGGCTACCGTGACGCGGTCGCCGCCTTCCCGCCGCGGGCCTGATGGACCCCAAGTTCAACCATCAGGTGATCGAGCTGGCCGACCTGGTTTCCGCCCGGCTATCGGACGTGGACGGACTCTCGGCAATGGTGGTCGCGGCCTCGGGCGCGGTGGGGATGTTCGCGCTGGGGCCGCCGGTGGTGCGGGAAGGGCCGCGGGGGATCGCGATCGGGATGCTCTGCCGCGACGGGCACATCGTGCTTCACACGGCGCCGTTGGAGGGAGTCTGCTTCGTCGACATCGTCGCCCGCGCGCCGGCCAACGTGGGGCGAGGGATCGAGGTGATCGTCCGGCGGCTGACGCCGGCTGCCACGTGAAGCTGCCGTCGCCAGTTGTCATCCTGAGGGAGCGCAGCGACCGAAGGATCTTGTTTGCGCCGCTCGTGCCGTTCCCAGGCAAGATCGGATTACGGAATCAGCGCCGCCACCGGCGGCCGCGCGGCGCCGGTTCCCCGTACCACGCCTTCCGCTCGCCGCTCCGGCACCAGGTGTTCCGCCGCCATTCGGAGCACGTCGTCCGCCGTAACCGCGCGGAACTGCGCGGCCGGCTCGTCCAGCTCGTGCAGGCCGGAGCCCGAGAGCCAGGCGTCGAGGATCTCCCCTGCCACCGCGCCGGCGCTCTGACGCGACACCTCGGCCTGTCCGGCGAGGTAGTTCACCGCCTGTTTCAGCTCGGTCTCACTGACCGGCTCCCGGGTGAACCGCTCCAGCTCGGCCAGCATCTGCTCTCTCGCCTCCTCTTCCCGCTCGGGTGAGGTGGCGATGTAGGTGAGGAGCGCGCCCCCGCGCGCTTTCTGCCAGGAGGTCGCGACGACGGTGTACGCCAGCGAGCGGCGGTCCCTGAGGGCCTCGAAGAGCCGCCCGCCGAGGCCGCTGGCGATCGCCGCCCAGACCTCCGCGGCGGCGCGGTCCGAGTCGCGGCGGCCTGGTCCGGGAAACGCCATGGCGAGCGCCGCCTGCGCCTTCTCCCGGCCCACCACCCGGATTGGGGACTCGCCGCCGTCTCCCGCGATCCATACAACCCCGTCGACTTCGCCGCGGTCACCGTGCACCGGGGCAGCGCCGTTCCGCTCGCCGAAGATTCCGGCCAGCTCCTCCGCCGCGCGCTCGGGCTCCACGTCCCCAACAGCCACCACCGCCGGGCGGACGCCGAGGAGCGCTTGCCGGTGCCAGGCGCGCACGTCGGCCGCGCTGCAGGCGGGCAGGGTGTGCGGCAGCCCGCTGACGGGAAGCCCGTATCCCTCGCCGCCGAAGGCCGCCGCGAAAGCGAGTTGGAACGGGTACCGGAACATGTCGTCCGCCACCTGCTCCGCCTCGGCGATCAGGAGCCCGCGCTCGGCCGCGACGTCCGGCTCCGCCAGGGTCGGCGCGGCGAAGACCGTGTCGAGCAGCGCCGCCGCCTCGCCCAAGTGCTCGACGAGGACCGAGGTGCCGAAGCCGAGCCAGTCGCTCGCCGCGCTGGGCGTCAGCGACCCTCCCAGCCGCTCGAAGCCGTAGGCCAGCTCGCCGGAATCGAGCCCACCGGCACCGCGCGCCGCGCTCCGCACCAGCAGGGCGCCAAGCCCCGCCTGGGCGGGGGGATCGAAGCGGAGCTTCGGCGCGTAGATCCCCAACGTGACCAGCGGCACCCCCGGTTTCCGCCGCACCAGAAGGTCCACGCCGGGGAGCCGGCAGTGCAATACCCCGCCTTCGCGTGACCCACTCACGCGAGCCGTCTTCCGCCGCGAAGGAATGGTGACCTTCACGTCCGGCGATGGCAGCAGCTCGGTCACCGCGAAGGCACGGGCGAGGGCTGCGGCCGTGAGCTCGGAGCCCTCGCCATCCGGAAGGTACGCGACGCCGGAGACGGCATCGGGATGGAGGTGGCGGCCGGCGGCCTCCCGCACCTGGTCGGCGGTGACGGTGGCCAGCTCGGCGAATTCCCGGTCGAGCAGCGAGACGTCCTCCAGCGCCTCCGCCGCCGCGAGCGCGCTCGCGCGCCCTTCCATCGACTCCAGCCGTCGGGCCCACCGGGCTTGAAGCAGGGTCCGGGCGCGCTTCAACTCCTCGGCGGAGGGTCCCAGCATCGTCAGCCGGGCCATGGCCCCGGCGATGCCCTGGACGACCGCCGGCAGCCGCTCCGCCTCCAGTTCCGCGGTGACGCTGAAGACCCCCAGCTCGGTCGGCGTGTAGTTGTGGGCCGACACCCAGGTGACCAGGCCCGGCTCGCGCAGGCTCCGATAGAGCCAGCTTCCCCGTCCCGAGGAGAGGACCGCCGCGGCGAGCTCGAGCGGAGTGGAGTCGGGATGCAACGGAGGAACGGTGCGCCAGCCCAGCGCCAGCTCGGCGCGGGTGACATCGCCCCGGAGGGTCCTGGCGCGCACCTCCCGCCTCGGCGGCTCCTCGGGCGAGAGGTCCACGGCGCCCGCGGTCGCCGTCCAGTCCCCGTACGTGGCGCGCGCCAGCTGCAGGGCCGCGTCCGGATCCACGTTCCCCACGATGGAAACGAAGGTGCGTGAGGGGACGTAGCGGGAGCGGTAGTAGCCCTGGAGGTCGTCCCGGGTGAACCTGGCAAGTTGGGTTTCGTGGCCGATGCGCCAGCGCCGCATCCGATGCCGGTCGAACATGACTTCGTGCAGCGTTTCGTAGGCGAGCGCCGAGGGGGTGTCGAGCTTCCGCTTCGCTTCCTGGATGATGACCTGGAGCTCCCGACCCAGCTCGTCCGCGTCGATCGTCGAATTGCGGAGCGCGTCCGCCTGGATGTCGAGCGCCGCCGCGAGCGCCGCCGCGGGCAGAACGGTGAAGTAGGTGGTGTGATCGTAGGTGGTGCTGGCGTTCAGGTAGCCGCCGGCGTTCTTGGTCTCCCGGGCGATCGCTCCCACGCCCCGGCGCGCGGTGCCCTTGAAGAACATGTGCTCGAGGACGTGGGAGATACCGGTCCAGCGGTCGGGCTCGTCGAAGAACCCGGCCTTCACCTGGGTGACGACGGCGACGACCGGTGCGGACTCGTCGCGCTGGACCAGAACGGTCAGGCCGTTGGAGAGGACTTCCTTCCGGACCCCGCGGGTCCATACCGGTAAACGGCCAACGGTGAACGGTGAACCGGCCACGCCTTGACCGTTCACGCTTCAGGACACGATCCGCAGCACGCCCGCTTCGGCGCTGCCGCGTATGAATGCCTCCGCATCGGTGGTGGGGATCACGACACCGGTCTCGGCCTGGCCCCGCCGCGCCTGGCTCAACATGAAATCGTCGAGCGAGCCGTGGGCCCATTCACGGTTGGCGGCCTTCATCTGGAGGAGAATCTCGTCCCACGTGCCTCGGATCGAGTGGCCGGCGAGCGTCATCACGAGGTGGGACTCTCCCTGCTGCGGCTTCCTCTGCATGGCGTGCAGCTCGCTCAGCAGGGTGCCGAACAGCTCGAGCTGATGCGGATCGCGCACCGAGCCGTCGCCCTGCTGGGCCTCGACCTCGGCCAGGAGCATCTCGATGGGATCCGGCTCGCCGGCCACCTCGCTCAGCCGCGCGAGCCATGGGGTCAGCTCCGGGTCCTCATCGGGCAGGCGGTAGACCGTTTTCTTGAGCTCGATGTTCCGCCAGATGCCCAACTCGTCGTAGTGATCTTCCGGCTGGGTGCGCTCCAGGTGGTGGAGAGCCGCCTCGGTTTCGCCCCGGTCGTAGAGAAGATTGGCGAGGTAGATCCGCGCTTCGCTGAACTTGGCGTCGAGCTCGAGGGCGCGGCGGAGCCAGTAGAGCGACCCGGCGTCGTTGCCGAGGCGGTGCGCCGCATAGCCGAGGCAGGCAGCGGCGTCGGGAGAGTCGGGGTGGGCCGAGGCTGCCAGATCGAAGAAGCGATGGGCCGGACCGATCAGCCCCTCACGGAACATGGCGCGGCCGACCTGGAGCATCAGCTCGTGATCGTCCTGAAAGCCGAGCTGAAGGATGCGTTCGAACGCCCGTATCGCCGCCGCCCGCTCGCCCAGCTTGAGCAAGGTCTCGCCCAAGCCGGCCAGGCCGTCCTCGTGGTCGGGGTCGAGGCCGAGGGCGTGGTCAAAGCTGCGCCGGGCCCAGGCGTATTCTTCCCGCGCCAGGTGGGCGTAGGCCCGCCCGATGTGCAGTTCGACGGCGTGAGGGTAGAGGGTGATGCCCTGATTCAGGATGGCCAGTGCTTCATCGTAGCGGCCTTCATTGTAAAGTTGATGCGCTTGTTCGTCGAAGTCGTCGGAGCTGAGAAATGCATCCGACATCAGCCGGCCTCCCGCAGGTAGGTTGCTGTAACCTAAGAGCTTCCGCCACTCCCAGCAAGAGAAGCTGCCGAACCGGAGATCGCTTGGTGATGCCTCTCTGGAAGGGACCACGGATGACGCGGACTAAGAGTACGTTGCAATACCGGCGGCTGTCATCCTGAGGGAGCGCAAGCGACCGAAGGAGCCAGAGCGGCGCGCCGGCTCCTTCGCTTCGCTCAGGATGACGCTGGGGAGGTTTCGCAACGCAGTCTAAGGCGGATCGCTCCTCGGGCTGCCGACCATCTCTGCCCGAGTCGGAAACGCCTTCCGATCGTTCGTGAAGATGAGCCGCTTGACTTGCGATCGAGCACCAAAGTTGAGAAGGAGCCCCACCTCGATCACGCTGCATCGCCGGATGGCCTTGAGTTCATCGCTTCTCGATAATGCCCGCCGCAAAACCCCGCCGCGTTCATCCGCGGTTCCTTTCAAACCTCAACAGTTTATGCGATGCTCTCGTGGGTGAGCATCATCCTCATCGCGCTTCACGCGTCGCTTCCACTCAGCGCTGGGTGCCGCGATACTGGCATTGGGGGCCGCCTGGCCGAGCCGGCGGTTGGCGGGAAGCGCAGGAGGGCGGACGTCGTCGTCCGCCCTCTTGCGTTCCCGTCATTACCGTCAGCTTGCGATCAGA